>QHZC01000449.1:539-10890 GCA_003224515.1 Acidobacteriota bacterium | reverse complement strand
GATCAAGTGCAGTCGCTCGGCTGGCCGGAGTTGTTGGGAATACTGATGAGGTGCTGTGGACTCAGGAGCGACTGACGGAGATGGCCGCGGCGCATCCCAAGCTGATTTCGCTGCTTAATCGGCTCCAGGAGATGGTTGCCCCGATGTGTTCGCACATCGGCGACGGACGATTGAGCTGGATGAAAACGCTTCCGGCTGTACATTTGGGCGATGGATTTGCTGTAGTGCACGCAAGTCAAAAATCTATGGCGCGCGACGATGGCCGATGCCACAGATGAAGAAATGCAGACGACTTACGCTGAACTCGGGGGTCCCCCTGGTCGTCTACGGGCACATTCACGTGCCTCTTCTCCGGCGGCTCCCTGGATTGACAGTCGTGAACGCGGGCAGCGTGAGCCAGTCCTACGATGGCGACCGACGCGCGGCCTATGCCGTGATCGATGGGGCGAACGTGACGATCCGACGGGTGGAATACGATGTACGAAGCGAAGCGAAGGAATTACTACGGTCAGGTCTGCCGCATGCGGAATGGCTAAGCCAAATCCTGCTGGCCGGAAAATATTGTCCGCCGGAACGGTCAGAAGGGCACGAAGGAGGGAAGCTCTAGACATGAAGCCGCTCAGGGTTTCATTGCTCCATCTGGCGCCCGTGCCAGGAGCGATCGAGGCGAATCGTCGCCTCATCGAAAATGCCACGCGAATCGCTGCTTCCTACGACGCCGATTGGGTAGTTTCTCCCGAACTCGCTGTTTGCGGGTATGGGTTTACTGATGTCATTGGAACTGACTGGATCATGCCCGAGCCGGGAGAGTGGATGTCCAGCTTCTGTGAGGTAGTGCGCGCACTTCGCGTGAACGTGTTCCTTTCGCATCCAGAGAGGGAGCCTGAGGGCACGGCTCTCTACAACTCTGTATTCTTCATTCATAGTGGTGGAGCAATTTCCGCGCGCCACCGAAAAATAAACACGGCGAGCGACGGTTGGTCGTCCGCGGGCAGCGTTATTGAGCCTGCCGAGTGGAATGGCACGAAGGTTGGGATCCTGCTGTGCGCAGATGCCTATACTGCGCATGTTGCAGCTACACTCAGGTCCAAGGGAGCCCGGATTCTGGTGTCCCCCGCGGCGTGGGGACCTGGACTGTACGGCCCGAACGGAGAGTGGGAACAGCGGACCCTTGAAACGGGGCTACCGCTGATTGTTTGCAATAGGACAGGCGCGGATTCAAGAAGAAGCTTTCGCGCTGCAGAGAGTCTCGTTGTTATTAACGGCCAAAAGGTGCTCAGACATACGTCAAACAATTCGGTGATACTAACGTTTGATTGGGATCTTGAAAACGCCGCTCTGTTGAGCCGTGAGTTTAGCAAGCATGCTTTGTGCACGGAGAGTTTTCTTCCATAGCTTTGAAAACAAAGTCTACTGAAGGCAGACGAAAAGGGCGCGGCGAATTGCGTTCTGAGGTTAGATGCGAACCGGCTACGAGATCGCTACGCTAGCTCTGGGATCGGGGTTTGGGTCCTTGTGCGCCGTCTACTACCACAAGCGTCGCGCGGAATACCTGAAGGACGTCAAATGAATAGCGAGCGCCGGCACTCGGAGGGCTACAGCCAGCTCACTTCTTACACCGCAGAGGCCGTCGGCCACTCCTGAAAGGTCGAAAACATGGTCGGTGTTCCCTCAGTTAGGCGGAGTGCAGACTTAAGAGTTAGCGCGGTGCTTATGTGGTCGGAATTCATTTCTTTGTTTGCGAGAGCCATAGGCGCCACCCTTGGGGCTCATTCTTTTGCCGCCTCGCGAAATCGCTAAGTTCGTCTTAGCACATGGGTTGGTTGGTAGGGGCGGTGGGGGTCGAACCCGATCACCCGACGAATTCGCAAATGATTTACGCGGCGCCATCCTCAACTTGGGATGTTACCTCCCGGTTCCTAACAAGGCATTTTGAACTCCGGAGGTCGATATGCCGCCTTCTTCCGCCTCGAAAATTCAGCAAGTACATTTGCTCCGACGAAATCCGCTGTCTGGGACGTGGGATACCAGCCCACGTCCGATTCGCGAAGATGAACCCGAGCCACAGGACAACCCTAACTTGACTAGCCATCTGACTAGCCATATAATCTGACTTGAGGAGTAGTCCATGACCAAATGGCAGTTGCAGGAAGCCAAAGCGCGTTTCAGCGAACTTATTGACGACACTATCGAAAAGGGACCGCAAGTCGTTACCCGACGTGGAATTGACACTGCTGTCGTCGTTTCCATCGAGGAATGGCGCAAACTCAGGGACGAGAAACGTCTGACCTGGAAGGATGTCCTCCTCGGTGATGGCCCACGATTCGAGATTCCCCTCCCCAATCGCGGCATGGTGAAATCGCGCCGGCCCCCGGTGTACGATTGATTCGCTACCTAATCGACACGAATGTCGTGTCTGAGATGCGCAAGCCGAAGCCGCACGGCGGTGCATTCGCCTGGCTTCAAAGCCTCGAATTGGGGCAAGTCTTCTTCTCTGCGGTAACCTTCGGAGAAATTCAGCGGGGCGTGGAGATCACCCGCCGACAGGACCCTCTGAAGGCGAACGAAATCGAAGCTTGGGCAGCCCATTTGGAACGCGCCTCGCAGGTTTTACCTATGGACTCACCGTGCTTTCGCGAATATGCGCGCTTGATGTACGGTCGTTCGGATACGCTTGCAGAAGACGCCATGATCGCGGCGACGGCACGCGTTCACGGCCTCACCGTCGCCACTCGGAACGAACGCGATTTCGGCCGTCTCGGCGTTTCGGTCTTTAATCCCTTTAAGGCAAAACCCTAGCTAAGCTAGGGGAACAATCAACTCGGTCGCTATAGTCGTTGCGTCGGGTTTCCCTAACTTCTCGGCCTTGTGCCTTTGCGGAAGGGTTCGGCTACCAGTTGCCATTCGTCTTCGTAGATCACGTAGCCAGGCTTGTCTGTTCTGATTTTTTTCACGTAAACGCCGTTGCAACCAGCAGATACCCAGGCGAAGCTTGTCGCGTCCGAAGGAAGTTGGCTTTTCCAGATTTTGGCTGAACCATTCTCGCAGCTCGTTCAGTTCGTCGGCGTCACAGCCCGTGATGGTTTGCCACTCCAGCGCCTGCGCTGCCGCCTGAAAGATTCCTTGTTCAACATGACTGTCCTCGTCTTTGCGGCCGATGACGAAACGGACATATTCGCACTTTTCTAGCGGACCGTGACGTTGAAGGATGAAGCGTTCGTCTTCTGTCTCGACGAATGCGAGGCGTCCGGGAATGCAGGAGAGGACGGTACCCATGCCGCGTCCGACGATCTGCTTAAGAGCTTCGACGAGCGGGAGTTCTTGCTGGTCAAGCCTGGGGTCTTCGGACATAGCGAACACGATGTTGGGTGACGTTTCGAATTGGCGCTCGAAGTTTCGCAATATCGCCCAAATGGACCAAGGCGATCCCGTGATGATCATCGAAGGCGTGTTGCAGGATGGCACTTTCTGGGTGCAGCGCCGGGGCATGGCAAGACTCTAGTCGCATTGGCTATTGCAAAGGCGATTAGCCTTGGAAGGCCTTTGTTCGAGTTGCTACAGTTCTCGGTCAAAAAGGCGTATCCGGTGATTTATCTGATCCCCGAAACCAGTGATCGCCCGTTTCGGAAGCGGTGCGAGGTTTTCAGGATTCCTGCCGATGATCGATTCATTGCTCGGACGATTACGGAGGGTGCTAGTTTGAAGTTAACCGACCCGGATTTGTTGGAGGCTGTTCGGCAGCTTAAACCCGTCGTGATTCTGGATACTGCTCGCCGGTTTAACAGTTCGTCGGATACGAATTCCGACACTGAGAATCAGAAGCTGGTGGCCAACATCATCGATCTTCGAGCGGCTGGGGCTGTTTGCGTGATCATCCTGCACCACGCAACCAAAGCTGCTAACCAGAAGAAACAGGCCATGACCTTGGAGAACATGCTTTCCGGCACGGGCGATTTCGGGGCGATGTACGATCAGGCTTACGGAATCCGCATGGACGAGAATCTGTATAACCGTGGTTCCCGGCCCGATGGAGATTGAAATCGTAAATCTGAAAGACCGTGAACGCGTTGGCGGCTTGACTTCACTTAGCCTTGCGGCCACATACAAAAAGGAAGGCACCGTGTTTCCACAGTCTTACATCGACGAGACCGGAAATTTCCGGGCTGTCGGGGACCGGGAAACAATGGAGCGAAACACCAAAACCCTCGGTGATCTGGTCAAAGCCCACCCAGACATGACGGTGACGGAATTGGTCGAGGAAACCGGCATCAAGAACTATACCGTCCAGCAAACGCTCAAGGCGTTGGGCTGGCACCGTACCAAGGGCGGTCCTAATGGGTCTTCACCGTGGCATCAGGATGTCGGTGGGAAATGTCCCTATGAGAAGCATGCCAAGGCTGCGGCATGAAGGCTCCCCAAAAGTGGGGTATCCACCGATATCAGTTTCCCCGCTTCTATAAGCGGGGGTGAAACTGTGATCGGTTGGCTATACCGATGACCGAAAGCGATGATGACCGATATCGGTTGTGATCGCTTTCGATTATCGCTTTTCAGGTGACGCGTCCGCACGTGTAACATGGCCGTCGAATGTTACGTAATACCCCTGTCAAACGACGTAACGCGACAGGCTGCAATCTCACCTAAGTCCTTTATTCCCGTCAGAGCGTGCTAGGCCGGGTCTCGAAGGCCCGAAACGTTACGAAAATACCGTCAGAACGCGTTTCCAGCCTCTGGGACGCATGCAGCGCCTATCGGGCCGGTGGGCACTTGTTCCCACTTCAGAGTGCAATAATTCTGCAAGCTAACCTATGGCAGGAGCTTCGTAGAAGGCCGTGTCCAACCGGAAGGTGGAATCCCCACGCACCAGGCGATGCAAGCGATGGAAGAACAAGCGGCGCAGGTCGGCCGAGGGAGGAAGTTGGCGAATGCGCTGGATATCGCGTTGCCAGCGGAGCAGCGGCGTGGTTCCGATCCCGTCGTGCTCGGTGCGGTGATAGACCTCGATCCAAGCCCTGAGTCGCTGGTTCAACTCCTCGAGCGAAAGCGAGAGTTTGCGGTCCAGGTTGTCCAGGAATTGCTGTCGTAACGATCGGAAGAAACGTTCAATCTTCCCTCGCCCCTCGGGCTGATAGGGTCGGGAATGAACGATCAGGATGCCTAAAGAAGCCGCGATGCGCGCCAGCTGGCTGCTGCGAAAGATTTTCCCGTTGTCGACATAGAGGCGGGTGGGCAGGCCCCGCGAGGCCACGGCTTGTTGCCAGCAGTCCAGCAGCGCCTCCAGCCCCTGGTGGGCATAGAACTGGGCGTGGGGGATGAGGCGGCTGGCGTCGTCCAGGATGGCGCAGAGGAAGGCCTGCCGTTTCCCGCCGCCGGGACGCTGGAGGTAGGGGCCATAGAGCAGGTCCGACTGCCAGATTTGATTACTGAACTCCGCTTCGAACTTCTTGTGCCCGGGCTTGCGGAGCAGTTCCCGGGCAGTGAGGCCGCGTTGCTGGAGGAAGCGGTAGAGCGTGGAAGCGGCGAGTGGGGGCGCCTGGCTGAGGGCCAGTTCGCGCAACAGCGTGGTGCCGGTGCGATGCGGGTTTTCGCGCTTGAGACGTTCCATCAGGCCGGCCAGTTGCGGCGTGATGGCGCGCGACTGGCCGCGATCCTGACGCGGTTTGGGGGCCAGGGCCGCGAAGCCACCCTGGCGATAGCGCTGGGCCCCGTCCAGCAAGGTGTCGACGGAAACGGCGCGGCGCGGAGAATCGGGGGTGTCGTACTGCCGGGCGGCAATCTCCTCGGCGCGGCGCGTGAGTTCCCCGCGCGGAAGAGGTTCCACGACTAAAGGGGCGATTAATCCATAGCGAAACAGGGCGATTTTTTCTGCTTTTTCGTCCATCGGGAAATCCTCCTTCGCCCGTATCTTCAGCGGGGAGGTCTTCCCGAGAAATGCAAGAGTTGTGTGTTTAAGCCCCGGGGTTGGGGGAAGCCGCCGAGAAACTCCTCGTCTGGCGAGGGAATCGGTCTAGTGAACCCAACTGCCAGAAACACTTCAACTCCATCGACCTTGGTTTTGAAAATGAAGGGCTGGATCGCAGGGCGTTTCGTTCCGCCGGCCTTCTTATCGAATACCAAGTGCGTCGGACGAGGCTTTACTGTGTCGCCGTTGATCTTGACGTCGAAACCTTTGTCAATGATGAAAGCATAATTGGTAGCTACCATCCGTTCGAGTTGAGCCTTGAAGGATTTCTCGTCCTCTCCAAAACGTTTGGAGATGGCTGGGTTGAGCTCCCCAACTACTACGGTGGTACCGTCCTCCTTGAATGACTTCTTTGAGGCTTGAACTGGAAGTTTCCACTGTTGCTCGTCGGCGATCCAGTCTGGCGTGAACTCGACATCATATTTATTGTCGCCATTTTGGCTAGAAATCAGGCAGTGCTGCCCCATCTTGAATATGGCCCGTTTCATCCCGATTCCATAAACGCCTACGCCGCCAGGCGCATCCGACGGCCGAGCGTGACGCCTCCGAGGTCGGCGACTCCCGCTCCAACCGTGACTGTGTACTGAGCATTCGGCGCCAAACCCAATGCGGGTGTGATCGTCGCGCGCTGATTGCCGTTGGACAGGGCAAACAGCACCGGTATTGTCTGACCGCCGATGAAGACCTGAATGTTCGGTGCAACCGTTGTTATATTCAGTGGCTCATTAAATCCAAGGTCAATCAGCGAATTCACCGGGACGCCGCTCTCCCATTCAAAGGACTGTTTGTCAGCAGGTGTGGGGCGTCAGTGTCCGGTCCAAATCCGGTTGAGAAACTCAAGGTGAGATTGTTGGGCAAGTTGTTGCCCGCCGGGTCCCTAATAGCGGTCGTGAAATTGACGCCGAACGAGCGGCCGATCGGTAACAAAGTGGCAGGCACGAACGAAGCGGTGAACCCGTTCGGATCCACTTGAATCGTTCCAGAGAGGTGCAGTCCTGTAATGTTATCGACGACAAAAAAACTCGCTGAGGTCAAACTTGATGGATCGATGGCCTTATTGAATTGCACCGTGTAGTGAGCATTCACGGGCACATTGACAGCCCCGTTTGCAGGGACAGTCAGTACGATTTGAGGCGGCGTCGTATCGACCGATGTGCCCGTTGTGAACGAACTGTGGAAGACTTGCGTCATGAGGTTTCCAGCAGCGTCGCGCAAACCTTGAGCCTGAACGTTATAGGGAGTGTTCGAGAGCAGAGGCTGCGATGGCGCAAAAGTCACAGACAACCCGTCGCTGGAAAGATGTGCACGGGCGTGGTGTCCGTTTAGGAGTTCCAGATTTGTGTTGGTCCAAGTCGAAGGTTCTCGCCGCTGACCGAAGCATCCCAATGCTTGTCGAGCAGGCCGATCGATAGAAGCGGTCCAGCGCACGATGCAACTCCCTTAATGAAGATACCTGCTCTTCCCCGCCGACCTCGGGTCAAAGCTACGAGCCAGCGGGAATCGTCCGCGCAAAACGAGGGTACGTTGAACATCGTGTATCAGCGCTTGGCTGCGTTCCACCAGCTCGGCCGTACGCAACGCCCAGTCATTTTCAAAGAGCGGCACGCGACGCACCGCACATTTAACCAATTCCACTGCTTCACAAAGGCGGACGCGCATCAAGAAATCTTTCAGCGCGCGAGGAACGTACCCGGCAAGGAAACTCTCATACATCTCGTCGGTTCCGGCTTGGTCAAGGTGGGGTTGCCGGAATTGCCAGTCGGCCAAGAAGTATCCCACGTCGAGGGCCGGGTCCGCTAAACGAGAACTGTCCAGATCCATCACCGTGAGCCCGCCAGCGCAAACCCAAAGGTGCTCGGTTTTGAGATCCCCGTGCGTGAAAGTAGGTGGCTCCTGGGACAGTCGGTCGTGCAGTTCTTGCGCACGGTCGAGGAGCGCCTCCATGACCGACCCCACGTCCGGCAGCAAGGCGCGAATATGACTGCTATTCCGCACAATCGAACGAATCTCTGCTGCAAGACCATGCTCAGGCCGACTGGCAAGCGCCACGGGAAGCTGATGCAAAGCGCAAACCGCTTCTCCGGCCCGGCGCAACCACTTAGCAGTGTCCGCGTTAAGTCGCCGCGCGTAGTCGGAAAGGGGCACGCCGCAAAGTCGCGGGTAAAGGACCACCGCATCCTCAGCCACGTAGGCTAGCGGCCTCAGACAATTCAAGCCGCCGCGTTCTGCCAGCCAGCCTGCTACCTCCCCCGCAACGCGGAAGGTTCGGGCTCCGTCTTTGCGACGAAAGCGATTAGACGCGCGGTTGGGAGTGCGGGCCTCTTTGTCGCCGATGTATACCTTGGCGAAGACGGTTTCCCCGCTCCCCGGGTCCTCCGGATCGTACCGCAGCACGTGCCGTCTGCCTGGTCGATACTTAACCGACGTGACTTTATAATCCCTGATTCGACGCCGGTCCCCGGCTCCGTTAGCTGACGCGTAAGTGTCTGCAAGCATCGTGCGCACGTGCTGCGGATCCGATAAGCGAGCAAGCTGCGTGAATCGTGCGTCGAGCGGCGAGATCCGCATATGCATGTTCAGCTCGGGAAGGTCGGCGGTCAATTGCCGGAAGGGTGCTGCCACTCCGCGGCGCACCGCCTCGGCCACCGCCTTAGTGATATCGACCATCTCGCCACTGCGATCGGCACCGGTTTCCGATTCCCAGGTCACGGCGATGGGCCGAACGCAAGCGGCCTTCTTTCCCTCGGCGTATACCGCCGCGTCGTAGTACGCTGTGAGCTTGCGCCCAGGCTTGAATTGCGCTTCTCTGATACGAAGTGGCCCCACTACCGCCTCGGCGGGGAGGAGTGCTCTCAGCTGATCTGCTAACAAGTTGCGGGCCGCCACGGAGAGTAACGCCCGGCGGATACCTTTTAACTTGGCGCGCCCGGACACGACCTCGGCGATGTTCATTCTCGACTCCCTTCCGTAAAAAAAGAGGAGTGCCCTTGCGCGTCAAATAGCTATCTCTCAGGCTGTAATGTGGCTATCTTTTGGCCAGTCCTTTAGCATGCGATTCAGCCGTCTTCAATGGTGGGGCATCACGAGAATTCAGTCATGCAGGATCCGTTATCCATTTTTGTTCCGGCCAAACGCAGGAAATTGTTGATTGCGGCGGGAGTATTCGGAGCAGCGATTGCACTGCTCGACTGGTGGGCGGAGCCTTATCTCTCGTTTTCTTTACCTTTTTTCGATCATGATTGCGGGGGGATTCCTGTCGCGCAAAGCGATTATCATCGTTGCCTTGCTATGCGCTGTTCTTGACTTCAGCAATCTCTCCAAGTATGAGACGCTCGTACACCTTGTATTTAGCTCCGCTCCCCGACGCGGATGCAGTTTCCGTCGTGCGGTTCCTCATCGAAAAGCAAGGTCTTACGCAACGTGATTTAACGGACGGAATTCGGGTCGGAAAGTGCCGTTTCGATGTTTCTGGCTGGGCAACGGAAGCTCACGCTCGAGCAGGTTCGCAAATTAAGTTCACGACTCAAACTTCCTGCTGATGTCTTCATTCGAAGACCATAGCTAAGGCCGCCAACCGGACGGTTCGCGGATGCTTGGGAGCGTTGCCGGGGCGCGGAGTGTAGAATACGGTCGTGGCTACACCTGTTAGTCTGCCTATCTTCGAGCAGGTTGGCGTGAATCAACGTTCACCCGCCCAGGCCAAAATTGCTCTGTTCCGCTCTCTGTTTCGTGGACGAGAGGATGTTTATCCGCAACGATTCGAGAGCCGTAAGACAGGTAGGGCTGGTTACTCGCCAGCATGCGGCAATGAGTGGGTCCGGGGAATTTGCGAGAAACCAAGAATCAAATGCTCCGAATGTCCGCACCAACGTTTTCTTGCCGTAACCGACGAAGTAATTCGATGGCATCTTTGCGGCCAGGACGACAAGGGTCGGGAATTCGTGATGGGCGTCGGGACGAAACTTGTTTCTTCCTGGCCGCCGATTTTGACAAAGCAACCTGGCAGGAAGATACAGGCGCGTTCCTGGAGACATGCCGCGAAATGAACGTTCCAGCCGCCTTGGAGCGGTCCCGGTCAGGCAACTGCGGGCATGTTTGGTTCTGATCTACCACCATCATCAGCGTGGCGCCGATGAGCTACCCCATCGGGGCTTGAAGGAGTTTGGAAGCGAGCAACTTCCGTTCCAGCGGTTTGCCGCCAATCAGGCCTACTACTACCTGATGGTAGTGAGCTTCTTTTTGTTCGAGACCTTTAAAGAGGATAACTAACCTGCAAGACATCTTGCCCCTGTCGAGTTACGCCACCACGCTGCGGCGCAAACTCGTCGATTTGGCAGCCAAGGTGGTGCGGACCGGTCATGAAGTCATTCTGAAAGTCACCCAAGCGGC
>QHZC01000449.1:0-415 GCA_003224515.1 Acidobacteriota bacterium | reverse complement strand
CGGCCTAGATCGGCAGCAGGTCCCTCCCAAAGTCGTTCTCTCGCTCCGCGGCCCACACTCGAACCATTTCTGCCCGGCGGTTACACCGAAACCACACTGATTCTCGCCCCTCTGGCCAAAAACTGAGCAACAATCAAAAAAATCGCTCAATTTAGGTCCAAGTTGAAAAGCTATGAGATGGAAGCGCCGCTCAGGTACTTGAAAAAGACCTGTGGTAAGCCCCCGCGGGGCCCGCGGGGAGTGGATGTCGAGATCATATGGCAAGATCACGAACTTGGGAGCTACCCTGTGATCGCAGTGGTTTGGGATGATTACGTCACTTCATACCCGCACGAATATATCGAAAAGTGCATGGTGGCTTACGAGCATTTCGAACTTACTGAGGAGATTCACGAGCGAGGGCGCCTACTCTCAG
>QHZC01000446.1 GCA_003224515.1 Acidobacteriota bacterium | reverse complement strand
AAAGAACACCGCAACGCCGAAGACGAGGAGGCTTACTTTCAAGCGGTGGCCGCTGGCAAAAATAACGGTGAAGAAAAAGGTGAGCCCCACCATGCCAAGAAACCTGCCCTTGGAGACGGCGTGCGCGATCGGCTGGAACACCGGAACGACCGTCAGATAGGCAAGTCCCAGTGAAATCACCGTGGCCCAGGCCATGGCTTGCACATTCAAGAGGAAGCTGACAATCAGCTCCTGCCCCAAGCCTTCGTTGTTCCAAAGATCGACAAACGCTCGCCACACGTCCATCGGCTTGGGCAGGAATACGTAGGTCGACGTAGCCCACACCAGCAGTAAGACCGCGATCTGGAAGGCGATGATGAAGCGGAGGGCCCCCTTCGAAATGATTCGGTTAGGAGAAAACGCGCCGAGCACGTCGTGGAAGAAGCTGACGCGTCCGCTGGCTGCAGGCACACTCGCAGCGATGCTCCCCGCCGCCGGCTTCATGGTGGTCACCGAAGGTTTCCTATTCCTTGCCCGAGAGAATGATTTCTACGCGCCGGTTCTTCGCCCGGCCCTCCACGGTAGCGTTCGACGCCAGCGGCTTGGAATCCCCGTAAGCGTGAATGCGGAAACGGCTGTCGGGGAAGTTCGAGGGCGCTTTTCTCTGTAGCCAATCACGCACGGCCTGGGCGCGTCGTTCTGCTAAGTCCATGTTTCCTTCGCGAGTACCGGTATTATCGGTGTGTCCATTCAAGGTGACGAACAAAGCGCCGGCAATTGCCAGGTCATCTTTGATTTCGTACATCTTGCGTTCACCGTCTGCCGTGAAGGAGGCCTTGCCGGTGTCGAACTCGATGCTCCAATCGCGCTTCGAAACGACCGTGCCCGTATCTCCGCTCGAACTGAAGCTGGCGACATCGGCTTCAGCTCCTGACTGCGAAAGCATCGACGAGGCTCCGAGAACGTAGGAAGTGTCGAGAATCTCTTTCACATCCGGAATCTTGTTCGCATTCTTGAAAAGTTCGGGGTATTGCTGAGTGGCAATATTTCCGAACACCGTGTAGGTGGACCGGAAGTTGTTATTGGCGCCGGGTTGCAAGCCAAACAGGAGCAGATTGTCGTTTAGATTGTTGACCGCAGAGCCGCCGAGCTCCACCATATTTCCGGTTTTGTCCCGTTCGCGTGTTCCCTGGTAATACTTCAGCCAATAGTCGCCGTTCTGCTCGTTGTAGACCTTGGCGCTGATCGCCGCTGCGCGCTTCAGGGCTTCCGGAAAGGCCTTCAACTGATCCGCCGCCTCGAAACTGGCCGCCAACATTCCCTGAACTTCGTTGCGATGATCTTGATTGAACTTCTTGATGCCAATAATGACATCCGGCATCTGCGAGCGATACTGCTTCGAAGACACGATGGAGACAAGGCCGCCGCGCCCGTGAGCCACGTTAACGTCGCCCGGCGTCCAGGTGACCACGCCGTTCACCACTTTGCGGTCTTCGCAGGTATTCGCGTTGTAGATTTCCGCGGCCTTGATGTAGTCCGGCGCATTGACCCAATTGAGAGCATCGGGGTCCCAGGTCTTTTCGTCGGGATTGTTCTTGATCTGGTTGTCCGCCGCCCACTTCATGGCGATATTCCAATCACCGTCGCGAAGGACTCCAGCGACCAGGCCACCCTTAGCGGCCTGCGGGTCTGACTTCCATTCCGGTGGCCCCATTAACTTATCTTCACCGCGCGAATATCCCGTAGAGCCGATGACCTGCGCAATGTATTCACCAGCGCTGTTGTCCAGCTTCTTGAGCTGCGGATTGACGGCGGCAAAAAACTGTCCCGAGCCATCACCCATGATCAGGACGTAGTTCGCGCCTGCGGAACACTGGATTGCACCATCGTGGAGCTCCTTGGCGCAGGCAATCAAGTCGTTTTGCATTTGGCTGGTGTC
>QHZC01000447.1 GCA_003224515.1 Acidobacteriota bacterium | reverse complement strand
TTGTCGAAGGACTTTTGCGCGTCCGACTTTTCCGTGTCGGTCTGGGCAAAAGCCACGGCGGAAAGCGACATCAGAACAACGGACAGCATAAAACGAAGAGATTTCATGCTTCATTCTCCTAAACTTCTTTACTTTCGGGTCAGGGTTGCCCTCGCGTACAGGGGTCCGAGCGGCGTCTTTGCTAGATATAGTGATATAGTTAACTATAACACAAGCTCACGTGTCAAGCCTTTTTTTTGATTATCTTTGGCCGCCGTTCCCGCCGCCATCAACATGGGCCAAAGGGCTCAAACCTGGAATCCCGCCCGACCCCTTGGCAGGGACGGCTAACCATCCATCAGTGGCATAGTCTAACAATGTTAGGGGTGATGCTTTGCATCGAGAGTTGGCGCGGTCCGGCGAAATGCATGGGTAAGAGATCGCCAAATCCATTCAGCGAATCTCAAAGGATGTCCTTCAAGTCGAAAAAGGCTCCTTGTACCCAGCTTTGCAGCGCATGCTGATAAAAGGATGGGTGACCGCGAAGTGGGGCACGACGGCGGGAAACCGCCGAGCTCGCTACTACCAACTCACTGCTGCGGGACGGAAACAATTAGACGTGGAAATGTCGCAGTTTGAACGCGTTATCGGAGCGATCACGCGTGTGATCGAGGCGGTGTGAAAAGAGGTCCGGTATGGACTGGCTGCGCGAACTTACAAGGCGACTCAAGATGCTGACTCTTCGGCGGCAGTTTGATGCGGACCTCGAAGAGGAGATGCGCCTGCATTTGGAATTGCGCCAAGAGGAACAGCTCCGATCCGGAATGACGGCGAACGAGGCTCGGGCCGCAGCCCGGCGCCGGTTTGGCAACGCAACCTACCTGAAGGAAGAAAGTCACATGGCGTGGGGCTGGGAATGGTTCGAGAACGCGGAGCAGGATGTGCGCTACGGTCTGCGCGTGCTGCGCAAGTCTCCGGGGTTCAGCGCCGTCGCAATCCTGACGATTGCTCTGGGCATCGGAGCGACCACCGCGATCTTCACCGTCGTCGACGCAACGCTGTTGCACCCCCTGCCGTATCCACAGCCGGAGCAACTCGTAAGCATTGAGTACGATTTTACCGGCGTGGGCGCGCGTGATGTAGGAATGTCCGAACCCGAGTGGCATGTCCGCATACTGATCGTCGCGCCGAATTATTTTGCGCTGTTGGGCGTGAAGCCGCTGATCGCCCTGGTTAGCGGTGGGAAAGGCAATTCCCAACCCCCAAACTGCGATGTTTTGCACGACTTGCCCCGTGTTTGGCGGTCACCGGGTTCTTGTAAATTGTTGAAAAACTTAACCGCGCAGCGCAGTCACGGCAGAGGCCGGCGACTTCTCTTAAATCGGAGCTGAAAACCAGGGACGGGAGTCCGATTGGTTCGCCAGGCTTGCTGGGTGAAGTATGCCGTCGCGTGGACGTAGGTAATGCTGGGGACATCTTGGGGACAAGATCAAGATAATGAGTGCTTGGGGATGGTCCCGAAGCTGTTAACTGAAGTCAGAGAAACGAGTTATGTGATTTGAAGTTCTCTGTTAACAGCCGAATGCTCTACCATTGAGCTACCGGGTATCATCCCCATTTTGTGATACTTCGGCAGCGTTTTCAAGCGAAGCCTTTGGGGACACTGGAGACAAGAACTGTAACAAATCGCGGAAGACGACGGCTGCAAGCGAATGATAATGACCGACTGGATTTTGCTGTAAGTCGCAACCCACCTTCGGTTTAGCATTCGGTATCCGAAGGCTGGTGCGTGCACCCGATGAACTGCTGGTGCCAAAGGTAATCGTTGGCACGGTGAAGAAACCATCGCCGCAATCGCTTCACGATAGTTTCGAAGGAAGGCCAGCCAGCTCTTGGCCCGGTCAGGATCTCTCGGCGATCGTTTCATCCAACGAGAGATGGTTCTCTCGGAAAGTTCAAAGGACTCTGGAGGTCAGCCGCCAATACATACGACAACCAATCCGGTGCCAACGGACTACGGTTTCGGGAGAGACGACGATGAGCGCGTTTCCATCCTGACCAGCATCGAAAAACGAGGACCCAGAAGAGCAGACCTATGGTCAGACGGCGAGGCCGACGTTTCAGCACAGCGAGTTGTTGCCCGAGCACGAGATTCTCCAATATAAGATTCCCACGGCTACGGAAGAGCCGAATCAGGGCTCCGATGCAGAGGAGAAGGCTGAACATGGCACGGAGTTATGCCAGATCAACGATTGAAAACTTTGTTGTAAACTGTTCATTCTGCGGTCGGCCAGAGTTTTGGCGAGGGACAGGTCTACAATTGGTGCCATTTTGGGGTGAAAAAGAATATTCCTGTTTTATTCGCTGGAAACATCCAGGGCCGTTCCCTCGTCTGTAGTTGGTGTCACCACTTATGACGTTGTTCGCGGTGAGCCGGGGGTGACTTGCCATGCGTAACCTAGTTGCAGATTTTCGCTACGGCGTGCGCATCCTGCTGCGGAATCCAGGGTTCACGCTGGCCGCTATCGTTGTCCTTGCGCTCGGCATTGGGGCCAACACCGCGATCTTCTCCATCGTGAACGCGGTGCTCCTGCGTCCGCTGCCCTATCAGGAGGCCTCCCGCATCATGCAGATCTGGCACGTCCCTCCCATCAAGAGCTTCCCCGGAATGAGCTTCTTCTCTGTCTCTCCGGCGAATTACCTGGATTGGCAGAGCCAGAACCGCTCGTTCGAGCAAATAGCCGCGTATGGATTTGACAGCTTCAATGTGGGTGGTGGCGAACGGCCCGAGGCCATCCGCGGTGCGGCTGTCGCGCCGGGATTCTTTTCCATCCTGCGTGTGCAGCCGGTTCTTGGACGTACTTTCTCGGCGGAGGAAGATCGTCCTGGCCAGGGCCACGTCGTGATCCTGGGCCATACGCTTTGGCGCGATCACTTCGCCGCCGATCCCGGCATCGTCGGCCGGAACGTCCTCCTCGATGGCCAGACCTATACCGTCATCGGCGTTATGCCTCCAAAGTTCAAGTTTCCAGACTGGGCTGATTTGTGGGTCCCTCTAGCATGGAGCAACGAGAAGCGCGCGGTACGCGGCAATCACAATTACTTGGTTATCGGGCGCCTCAAGCCCGAAGTTCCCGTGCAGCAAGCCAAAGCAGACCTCAGCGCGATTTCCGCGCGTCTCGAACAACAATATCCCGAGGACGACAAGGGCTGGGGCGCTACGGTTCTTCCCTTGCGCGAGCAGATTGTCGGCGACGTGCGGCCTGCTCTGCTCGTCTTATTAGGTGCGGTGGCTTTCGTCCTCTTGATTGCATGCGCCAATGTCGCCAATCTCGTGCTCGCTAAGACTCTCGCACGAAAGAAAGAAATGGCGATCCGGACATCGCTCGGTGCCAGCCGCGCCGCGGTGCTCCGCCAGATCCTTGCGGAAACAGTGCTTCTCTCGCTCGCGGGCGGCACCCTCGGGCTTTTCCTGGCGCGCTTTGGCGTTACGCTGATTCAGAAATTCCTCGCCGACCGGCTCCCGAGTTCCACGGAGATTACGCTCGACGCGCAAGTACTTACTTTCACCCTGTTTCTGGCGCTCTTGGCGGGAATCCTCGCGGGTCTCTTGCCGGCCGTGCGGTTCACGGGAACGGATGTCAACGAAGCCCTGAAACAGGGCCAAACTCGCGGCAGCTCGGATTCCGGCGGAAGCAAAACGCGCGGCTTGCTGGTGGTATCGGAGGTTGCATTGTCGCTGATGCTGTTGATCGGCGCCGGCCTGATGATCCGCACTTTGTTGCGGCTCGGCAGCGTTCAGCCCGGCTTCGATCCTAACAACGTCTTGACCGCGAGGCTGACTGTTCCTGGCGCGAAGTTCTCCAGTCCGGCCGCGCAGATCAGCTTCTATGACCAAGTGCTGGGACGGATTCGCGCAACGCCGGGTGTGGAATCAGCCGGCTTGATCGATAGTTTGCCGATGGACGACGGCGGCTCGCACCAGCCCGTCGCCGTCGAAGGCCAGCCCGTCGTACCGATGGCGGATCAGCCTGAGGTAGATGTTCGCCTGATCTCGCCGGGCTACTTGCGTGCGATGCGCGTCCCGGTGTTGCGAGGCCGCGACTTGAGCGACGCAGATGTGGCGGGCCGGCCGCCCGTGGTTTTCATCAGCGAATCCATGGCGAAGCGCTTCTGGCCCAACGAGAATCCGATCGGCAAGCACATCACACTGACATTTTCCCCGCGTGTGGTGCGGGAAGTCGCAGGCGTGGTCGGTGACGTCAAACAGGATTCTCTGAACCAAACGCGGCCTGTCGAGACGCTTTATTGGCCATTGAGCCAACTCACTGTCCCCGCTTCGGAAACCTGGCACTCGTTCGGGATGAGCCTTGCCGTGCGCACCAGCGCCGATCCGGCGAGCGCGATCTCCGGCGTCACCAGCGCCGTGCACCAGGTGGATCCCGAAACGCCGGTCGTGAGCGTAGTCACGATGGAAGGCTTGATTTCCGCATCGTTGTCGCCGCAACGCTTTAACGTGCTCTTACTCGGAGCATTCGCCGGGCTGGCGCTGGTTCTCTCCGCCGTCGGCATCTACAGCGTGCTCTGGTACAGCGTTCGCCGCCGGGTACGCGAAATTGGCATTCGCATGGCACTCGGCGCCACGCATTCCGATATCCTGCAGATGGTAGTTGCCGATGGCATGAAGCCCATCTTCCTGGGCGTGGCCATCGGCCTAACATCTGCACTCGCCCTCAGCCGCGTCGTGACGTCCCTCATCTACGGCGTACGCGCCACCGATCCGCTCACCTTCGCCGGCGTCGCCCTGCTTCTCGTCGCCGTCGGCCTCTTAGCGACGATCCTCCCCGCTTACCGCGCCACTCGCGTCGAGCCCGTCCGCACCCTCCGCGAAGAATAGGGCAAGGGCGCTCTTGGGGATACTGAATGATCGTTAATTATGTTGGTCTAAGCTCTTCCAAATGAGTCGGCCAATTTGTTGCCTTCGCCGAGGAACTGAAAAAATCGCGATCTTGGACTCAAGTTGTGCCCCGCGGCTGGGGTGGCTCTGAATCCTAGCGTTTCGCGCCTCCGATCGTTTCACCGCCACTGTATCAATTCGCCAGAGACTCACAGCCACTTGCATCGTGCTGGGATTCAACGAGTTGGGCACGGAAGCCGCGATTTGGTTGTCGCTCCAACTCGCAGCGGTTGCCGGTATGGCGTTGACGGTCACCGTGCTGGAACCCTGAGTGGGGCCGAAGTTTGTTCCTGTAACAGCGTTAGCTCAAATTAGCCATCGTGGACGAGGTCACCGACGTTTCCCACAACTGGTCCGTGAAGTGCAGTTCATAACTAGCGGAGAGAATTAACGCCCTGACTCTAATGACCAACTCTCCGAGTTGCGCCTTCGGCTCGCACATGGAGAATCCAAGAATCCCGCTGACCGGTGCAACCGGACCCTATTGCTGAAGAGCGTTCCGAGTGAGGTAAAGTGGTGACATTGTGATCATCAACCTCGCGCGGCGGGCACATGACCATAACTGGGAACTGGACCCGATTACGCGGTCTCTGCTCGATACCGATTTTTACAAACTGCTGATGCTACAGTTCATCTGGAAGCAGTTCCCGAAGACACGCGCTTCTTTTTCGTTCATCAATCGTTCCGCCGAGGTACACCTTGGGGATTTGATCAATGCCGATGAGCTTCGGGAACAGTTGGAGCAGACAAAGAAGCTGCGATTTCATAAGTCCGAACTGATCTGGCTCGCAGGCAACACCTTTTATGGACGCCGCGGCATCTTTGAACCTGCTTTCCTGGAGTGGCTCGAACGCGAATTCCGGCTCTCTGATTATGAGTTGTCCATTCAAG
>QHZC01000057.1 GCA_003224515.1 Acidobacteriota bacterium | reverse complement strand
CGCGTCCGACGTAGCCGACTTCGGTATACTTGGAAGCTTCGACCTTGATAAAGGGGCAGCCGGCGAGACGCGCCAGACGCCGCGCGATTTCCGTTTTTCCGACCCCGGTAGGGCCGATCATCAGAATGTTCTTGGGCAAAACGTCTTCAGCGATTTCCGGCGGAAGCTTCTGGCGGCGGACTCGATTGCGCAAAGCCACAGCGACGGCGCGCTTGGCGTCAGTTTGCCCGACGATGTACTTGTCGAGCTCGGCGACGATTTCGCGCGGCGTCATGTCATCGAGAGCGGGGAGAAGTTCCTGCCCTTCGACGGGCTCGGCGCCATTACCTCCCGGCGCGTAGATCAATTCCTTTTCGGACTTACTCGTCATGAGTTGCTCAGTTCCTTTGATGCGCGAAAATAGCTTACCGTATTCTTACCCCCGGCCTCCGGAAGGCTGCAGAATAAACCAAAAATGTCATTCAACTTCAAATGCTTCCTTCCCTTCACGATTGAACGCCCCTAGAGCTCTTCGACTGTAAAATTAGCGTTGGTGAAAATGCAAATCTCACTGGTGATACGCATGGCCTCCATGGCCAGATCCTTAGCGGTGAGTTTCGAATGCTTCAAAAGCGCGCGCGCGGCGGCCAAGGCGTACGTGCCGCCCGAACCGATGGCCACGAGACCGTCGTCCGGCTCAATGACGTCGCCGTTGCCGGAAAGAATGAAAGTGCCCTTGGTGTCGGCAACAATCAGCAGGGCTTCCAAATGGCGAAGCGCGCGATCCTTGCGCCATTCCTTAGCCAGCTCGACCGCGGCTTTCTGGAGATTGCCAGAAAATTCCTGTAGCTTGCCTTCGAAGCGCTCAAAAAGTGTGATCGCATCGGCCGTGGAGCCGGCGAAGCCAGCAACGACCTTGTCATTGTAAAGGCGGCGCGTCTTCCGCGCGGTGTGCTTCATCACATGATCGCCCATAGTCACCTGGCCATCGGCGATTAGCACGACCTTACTATCCTTGCGCACGCACAGAACCGTGGTGCCGTGCATCTGTGCGTCTCCCCGGCTGTTTGGCATCCAGACATTATAGCGCCGTCGAGCGGCAGCGCCAAAAGCAGAGAAGTGCGAGAAGCCGCTCACGCAGAGCGCTGCGCAAGCACCTGGGGCCGCTACCTGGAGAATTGAGAGATGCCTCTCAGTGAGAAACTCTTACTGGGAGATTTCGTGAAAGGAGAGGATTTTGTAAGGCATAGTCGGCATCGCTGCCTGGATCCAGCAACTACTGTAGTAAATGCCATTGCTCCCGGACGACGAAGTAAAGTCGAAGAAAGGGGCTACAAGAGGATCAGAGCTCGCTAGAAACACAGCACCATTGAATTGGCCGTTACCACCCTGATGCGAGTACACCTTGCCTTGCCCAATCACTAGAACAATCCCATTCCACGTTGCGTCCGGATCAAACGTAAATGTCCCAGTCACGAGAAGAAGCCCGTACCCGGTGCTTTGCCAGCCATTGAACGTCAAATCGCCATTAATGACAATAGTCATCGGATTAGAAGCTGACATGCCGGCCGGCATACTCGACTGGGTTGCATTCCCATTGACGACTACGTCCGCATTTTCCATGATCGTCTGCACGAGAGTGTTCAGACCTGCCACCGTCTGCATAGTTGGAGATAAAGTTTCGTAATTGACATCTGGAGTTGAAGCCATGCCATTCGTGTAGTTGCCCCGCCGGTCTTGAGGGGGGGGCGATGAACGAATTGCGGAGGTAATGTTCGAGTAACTCGAATCTGAATTGTTGGTATATCCCACTGCGTCTACGACGCTCGAACCCGGATTGCAGCTCCCTGCGCTATATTGATCATTTCCCCTGATCCAGAAGTTACTCGTATTCGGTACGGTAAACTGCACATTATTTCCATCCAGCGTTAGTGCCGCGCGGAAATTCAAATTCAGTGGAGTGCTTGCCACCAGGTACTGCATCAACTTTTGGCTGCCGTTTGGCAGAGAGGCAAAGGCGGTGAGTTCCAGCACCTGCTGGTTCGTCGATCCGCTGTTGCTAAAATGTACTCCGTCGTAGTAGAGGGGGGTCATAGAGTCCGGATTTCCGTCGGCGTCAACATCGATGTTGAGGGATTTCTCGGAAACCGCGTTGATGCGGACCCACTTGAAGAGCGGCCCCTGAATCCCAGCAACGGTGGAAACGGAGTTGGCTGACAGCGAAGCGTTAGGTGGCTGCGCATAGCCACTGCTGCCGAACTCCACCCCAAATTCAAGATCCGGATACGTGGTGCTTGTGGCCACGTCCCACGGCGCCACAGTTTCTCCCGGCACAGGATTAATCACGTAATAGGCGTCCCCGATGTTGAGCGGAGTCCCGGCGACCGGCAAGAATCCTATCGGGTTGGTGACCTTGAAAGCATTGGGGTTCTTGCCCAGTAGCCGCCCGCGCGCTTCTTCCAGGCCAGAGAGCGCCGCATAGTAAACAGCGGTGGAGGAACGATAGTTGCCGGCAAGAGCCGATTCCGTGCCCGAAGAAACGATCAAGGCAATGGCCACGATGCTGATCAGCAGCAAGACGAAGATCGAAATCAACAGGGCGATGCCGTTTTCCGTCCGACGTTTTGGCATTGACGTTTCCGCTTTCATCTAAATTCGCCTGACCTCATTTGTTGGGATTGATGCGGCGGCCACGCCCGCTCAGCTGCACGAGACGCGGTTCCCCCGTCGTGGCATCCGGAAGAGCGGCGGCAACGATGAGGGTGACGGTGACGCCCCGAATGTTCGCTGGGGAATTATCCGCTCCAGCGGAGGGACAGGGAGGAGGTTGAGGCTGTGGCGCTGTTGGAGTATCGCAGGTGTATGCAAAGATCGGCACGGGATTTCCTCCGGGGAACAATCCCGGATACGCCGTTTGACATTGTGAGATCTGCGCGGGACAAACGTTATTTACAACGTTTTGGACGAAGGGCACGAGCTTTGAAGAGGTGTCCCAAACGGGGTCATCGGAAGGGATTTTGTCAGCCTGTCCACGCATGAGCGTGGTGCCCACCAATTGGTAGCGAATCCATTGAACCTTGCTCGAGGGGTCCAGCGGAGTAGGGTTTGTCTCGATGATGATGTCGAAATCCCCCGGCGAGATGCAGTTAATGCCAATCGAGCAGGGAATCAGGACGGTGTAACCGGGGCTCCATCCAAAAGGAGAGCTCGCGGATTTGTCAGGACGGCTGCTATCAAAGAAGCTTGGCGGCGGATAGCCGGCATCGTTGACGTCCCGCACGATTTGGTCCAGGCCAAGCCGGGCTTCTTGAAATGAGGTCAGCATTTGTGATTCAGTCTGGTAGCGTTGTTGCGAGGAACCCAGCAGAGTGAACGCGGCACCACAGACTAGGAGAAAAATGCCCAGAGCGACAAGCAGCTCGATGAGCGTAAAGCCCGCCTCTCGCGATCTGCCGGAAGCCCCCTTCATTTCGCCGCCATGGTGTCGAGCGTGATAGGCTGAAAATAGCCGTTGCCGCCCTGCTGCCGAACGCCGAGGATGAACCGCTTAGTGTAAGCCTTGGAGCCGTCTCCGGTAATGATCACCGCCCAGCGAACATCGTAGGTCGTGCCGCTTGAATCCGTGCTGTCCTGGAAGGTGAAGTTATAGCCGGGCTGAAGTCCGGCAGCGAAATCGATGAGCGCCTGGTTCTGGATGACCACGACCGGGCTGCCAACGCGCGCATTTGGTTGTGTAGGGTCGCCGAGATTGCAGTTATTTCCCAGTGCATCCGTAAAGGAAGGCGAACTGAGCGGCTGGTCGAGCATTTGATCCAGCTCGCGCTGCGCAAAAACCAGCGCCGAAGAGTCGGTGCGATTCCGAAAATTCAGGAGAATCGTAGCCGGAACGAGCTGTGCGATCGCCACGAGGCCCACCAACAAAATGATGGTGGCGAACATCATCTCGAGGAGGCTGAAGCCCCGTTCGTCTTTGCACCGTTTTGTGAATGCGGACAGCATTACGGTTCGTCTGGTTTTGTTTCCCAACTAGCCAATTCTCTGCCAAGTTCCGCCGTCAGGCGCGGTCCAAATCTGCGTGGCTCCCGAAGGAAGTAAAATCACGGCGCGGAACCCAAACTCGGGATGGGTCGCGCTGCCTAGGTAAAACACGTACGCCGCCAGCGGAGATACCGCACCTCGAGCATCGAATGCGAGGCTGCTGGCCGCACCGGATTTTGAGGCGTCCAAGGTGGAAGTAGCGCCCAACTTCGCTAGGATGGAGGCCGGATTAGGCGGCGTGCCGGAGGGCAGCAGGGTCACAACTCCGTTGATCAGAATCTGCTTTTCGGTCGCATCAACCGATCCGTTGTTATTTGCATCGGTTCCCGCGATCCAATCTGTTCCAGACGGCAGGATAAGGAAATTGACGGGCGTGTTCCGGCGGACCGCTTCGAATCGCGTGAATTTCAACATGTCAGACAAGCGCGCCGCCGCATCGTTGAGCTGGTACGTTCGAAACGAACGCATGAGGGTGGGAATGGCTATCGCCGTCAGAATCAAAAGCACGGTCAGGGAAACCCCCAATTCGGCCATGCTGAAGCCAGCAATGCGGCGGCGACGAGTGCGGGGGTTTGGGGCACCCTTATGCAAAGTCGTTTCCTCGTTCAAAGGCAGGACCAGCGATCCAGCCTGCAAGGGCGGCTAACAGACCAACTCGACGCAGTTGCGATTCCAGGGACAGCAGGACGCAACTGCCGCTGAACTTGATGCTTTCTTGAACTAGGTTACATCTTATTACAAGCGCGGGGGGATGGATACGTAACAAATTGAAACACCGTCGCTACCCGCAAAAACAGAAAGGTGTTGTTATTCCTAGTAATCATGTCCGGCGGCAGCCGGGAGCTGAGCAGAAAACGTTCCTACTAGACGTTTGTCTTTCTAGTTTTTGCTCTTTCTGGCGAGGGACTGCGACCCCTGTTTGGACAGGGAAGATTTGTCGAAGAGTTCGTCGGAAAAGCCAGGATTGTACTTACAAGTGTCGTAAAAAATCTGGGACGCGCGCCGGCCGTTGTGTTCCCGGGAGATCTGAAGCGGCGTCCAGACACTCTCTTTCAACTGATAATTTGAGTAGATGGAGACGTCCTCGTTGATCTGCTGGGTTTCTTCGTCCTTGGTAATGACCGCGCTGCGAACCAAGAGATGAGTGGAACGGTCAACGGCCAGGCGGAAGGTGCGTTCGTCCCGGTCGTTGATCTCCACCCAATCCACATGCTTGAGGTCCACGGTATCGTCGCCGCCGAAGCGAATGGAGATCCCTGCTTCCTTGAGACGGAGACGGAGCAGATTGTCGATGTTGCGTTTTGTCTGTTCCTGAAAATCGCTGACCGCCGTAGCGGGCATTTCATTTACGCCGCTGCGATCGAAAGTCCAGCCGTGGTCTCCGTTATACAGGGTGATGACGATGCCACCGTGAGCCCAGTCCAGACCGTCGATTCCGACCAAAAAAGGAAGAATTGTATTGTGGCCCTTGCCGATATATTCGACGCGGTCTTTGTCCGGGAAGCGGCGGTAATCGTTGAAATCGATGTAGCCGGTCAACTCGCCATTGTGGCCGAACCGCGCCCGGCGCCCCTGGCAGAGGCTCTCGCGAACTTCAGCGTAGCCGGGACCGCCCAGGCCATTGATGAGTTCGCTGAGAATCTGCTTGCCCTTCGCTACGCTTTGCTCGGGCATCATGGTATCGGGCCGCTGCGCCAAAGCGCCCAAAGCAAACACCATGCATCCGGCGAGTGTGAGCGGAGCGAGAAGGACAATTCTCACCCGCACAAGACGGAACCTCCATTTACATTGATGATCTCGCCGGTCATGAAGTTGGCCAGGTCTGAGGCAACGAAGAGAATGGGACCAGCGATTTCTTCCGCAGTGCCGGCGCGGCCGAGAGGGATGACCGAGGAAGCCATCTTCTGGCCCGCCTTCGTCTCCAGCACGGGGAGGGACATGTCTGTGGAAACCCAGCCGGGAGCGACGGAATTAACGAGAATATTGTGGCGGGCGAGTTCCGTGGCGAGGCCCTTGGTCAGGCTGATGAGGCCGCCTTTGGAAGCGCCATAGTGCGTGTGGAAGGCTTCGCCGCGCTGCCCGGCAGTGGAGCTGATGGGGATGATCTTGCCAGACTTCTGCCTGATCATGTGGGGGACGGTGAAGTGGATGATCGAGTAGACGCTCTTGAGGTTGATGCGAATCATGTCGTCCCACTGCTTTTCGGTCATCTTTTCGATGGGGAGATCTTCGAGGTTCCAGACGCCGGCATTGGCGACAAGAATGTCCAGCCGGCCGAGCCGGGCGATGCAATGCTCGACAAGTTTTTGATTTTCGACGTGCTTGCCGACATCGGCCTTGAACGCTTCCACGCGAGTGCCGTGCTTGGCGGCTTCTTGCTGGACCTGAAGCGCGGTATCTTTGGCTTTGACGTAATTGAACACCACGTCGGCACCGGCCTGCGCGAAGCGTTTGACGGCTGCGGCCCCGATGCCGCGTGACCCGCCGGTGATAAGTGCCGCCTTGCCTGCGAGCGAGATCATGATTCCCCCATGAAGTAGTGAAACTCGAAAATCGAAACTTGAAAATCCTTGAATTTCATCGGTGCGCGGCGGCTGCTCGCGTCGCTTGTACCAGCGCGCGGAAAAGCGCCGAGGAAAGCGCGTGATCCTTCATGCGCTCCGGATGCCATTGCACGCCTACGACCCAGTGTTTATGCGGCTCATGCTCGACGGCTTCGATCACTCCGTCCGGAGCGAGTGCGGCGACGCGCAGGCCGTGGCCCAGGTCCCCGATCCGCGAAATCGGAAGTGGCTGCGAGTTGAGCGATTTCGCCGCCCGCTTCGATACGCGCGGGATGGATGGCGTCGGGTGCATCCGGTGGGAGACCTTCCTTGCTGTGTTCGATGCTGGTGTGCAGCTCGCTAGCGATGTCCTGGTAGAGAGTGCCGCCGAGGCAGACGTTGAGGCTCTGGCAGCCGTAGCAGATTGCCAGGACAGGTTTGCCGGAAGCAAAGGCATGCTCGATGATTGCGAAATCAGTTTTTTCCCTGTTCGGGTCGGCGTCGTGCGTCTTTGCGTGGCGCAACGCACGATAAAGGGACGGATTCACGTCGGTGGGTGCGCCCGGTAGAACAAAGGCGTCCAAATCTTTGATTAGAGCAGCGAGCTGATCTGGTGAAAGTTGCAGAGATACGGGAACGAATTCGGCTTTGGCCGCGGTGACGGCGGCGAAGTAATACTGGAGCTTGTTCGTAACCTGGTTGGCTTCTTCCTGAGACGTGCGCCAGGGAATGCCCACACGGGGGCGGGAGGTGCTGCTCAGTTGGGGATTAACAGCAGTCATGGAACACCAAATCGTAGCATCCGGCGGGGAGGGCGGCAACCGGGGGAAGAGTGACCTGTGGGTGAAGACAAAAGACCTGTGGAAGAAGGCGGATGACCCCTTGCAGGATAGGTTCAGCTTGTAGACGAGATGCATTCTTCGACGAGAGTGCGGTCTACGCCACCCCCGGTGTTTCTTTGGAAGGGTGTGGAATCGCCTGAAAACAAAGGAATTGAGGTCTATTGAGGGTAAGGTGGTATGTAAGTAATTGAAAAGAAGCAGGTTAGTTTCTCCGCTTGGGACGTTGTAAGAGAACAAAGGGTTTGATCCTACATACGTACCGCCAGGGATGAAAGGTTATCAAAAGAAAGGAGTTGCTGAAAGGGAATCGCGCAAGTCTAAGTTGTGCTTGCAGCCGTCGGCGTTCCGACATGTAAGGCGCCGTCCGGCCCGACCGAGGCAACTACATTGCCCGCCGTGGTGGCAAACACGAGCAGCTCTGGCGTAATCTCGGTCACGCCACGGCCACCGCGGAACAACCCATCGCCCCCGAAGGCTAACAGGATCAGGATAATGACCACGAGCCGCTTATGGGATCGCGGACGAGTCCTGGGAGTCAAACCTCCGCGAGATTAGCTACGAGCATAGTTTGTTCTCAGAAGAAGGACGTCCGCGTCAATCACTGCTATGACTCCGGCGGGGCATCGAATAGAAGACAAAGCATGGCCACGACGTCTCGGGCGAAAATACTTGGTCGAATTCCGAGCCGTTGCGCGGGATCTCTGCGAAGAGGGCTGAGACAAACGCGCGACTTGCCCTCACAGCGGACGAGCCAGCGAGCGAAGGCGAGCCAGGCGGCGGTGTGGTCGAGAAAGTGGCGGAGGGGCCGGGACAGAAAAAGCGGGTTGCGCCTCAAGCATGAGCCAAATCGGTGAGACCGAAGAAGGCCAAGGGTCGGTTCGAGCGGACTAAAGCGATAGGCAGGCGATGGCAGCATCGAGGATGGATATGGTGGCTACAAGCATGAGCCTCTTGTGGATGTCAGGTTGCCGGCGATAGTAGAACGCGGCCCTGACGAGAATCGGAAACATCATCACGCATGTCTAAGATGGGGACGGCCAGAAAGACTACCGCAACTATACCGAGATCAGGCGGGGAGGGAGGCGGAGTGGGTGAGGGCGGCGGCGAGGCAAAAGTCGGGGCCGTGGAAGAAGGCCGGGAGTTCGGAGAGGCGGAGGGCGAGGCGTTCGGGGGAGCCGGCGCGAAGAGTAACGTGGCCGAGTTTGCGGCCGGGACGAGGAGATTTGCCGTAGAGATGGAGGTGGGCGTCGGGGACGGCGAGGACTTCCGACGATTCGGGGAGGTCGCCGATGAGATTGAGCATGGCGCATTGGCCGGTGGGCCCCGTGGAGCCGAGCGGCAGTCCGAGGACGGCGCGGAGGTGGTTCTCGAACTGGCTGGTGACGGCGCCTTCGATGGTCCAATGGCCGGAATTGTGGACCCGAGGAGCCATTTCGTTGGCGAGCAGCT
>QHZC01000448.1:3544-4931 GCA_003224515.1 Acidobacteriota bacterium | reverse complement strand
GACCCACCACCCCCAGGAAGATCCACAGCCCCACCGTCAGCATGTCCCGACGGTCGGAGATCATCCGCGCCCCTCGGCGGCTGCCAGCGATCTGCGAAAGAGCAGGTTTGAGGTGAACACGATGGCCCAGACCAGCCCGATCAGGACGATCGCTTCCACCGCGGCCAGGGGCCAGTTGAGGTCGGAGATGTTCTGATAGATCAGGAGGGGCAGCACCTGGACGCGCCCGCCTCCCAGCAACTGCGGAGTGACGTAGGCGTTCATCGCCAGGACGAAGGTCAGTTGCGCGGCCGCGTAGAGACCGGGGAACGACAGCGGCCAGGTGACGCGCAGGAACGCCTGGACGCGATTCGCTCCAAGGTCTGCGGCCGCCTCTCGGAGCGCGGGATCCATGCGCAGCAGGACGCTCAGGATGGGGAACACGGCGAATGGCAGGAGAACGTGCACGAGCGCCACCGTGACGCCGGTGAAGTTGAACACCAGGCGGACGGGCGAAGACAAGAGATGGAGGGACACCAGGCCCCAGTTGACCAGCCCGCCGCGCGCGAGGATGATGAGCCATCCGTACGCGCGGACGATCGCGCTGGTCAGAAGCGGCGAGAAGATCAAGATGTAGGCGGCGATCACCCATCCAGGCGCCCGGATCTTCGCGATCGCATAGGCCGTCGGGTAGCCGACGACGAGGCAGAGGCCGGTGGAGACCGCGGCGAGCCGGAGCTCCTGCGTGATGACGCCGGCGTAGAATGGGTCCGTGAAGAACCGGCGATAGGCTTCAAAGGTGATGACGGGCTGGACCGCGATTCCGGTGAAATGATAGGCGCTGTTGACGAGGAGGATCCCGAGCGCGGCCACGAGGGTCGCCGCGATGAAGACGACGGCGGGTCCGACAAGGCCCGGCACCACGAACGGCCCCCACCCCTGCGGGTTCGATGCCGCCGGGGTGGAGGTGGTCTCGCCGGTCATTCCGTCAACACCACGCAGTCGTCCTTCCGCCAGGCCACGCGCACCGAATCTCCCGGTTCCAACCGCCCGTCGGTGCCCGGTTGGGCATGGATGATCAGGGACTGACCGGATGCCGTGAGGGCGCGGTACTCGACGAACGCTCCTTTGAAGGTTCCGCGCTGCACGCTCGCCTCGACCAGGTTTTCATAGGACGCGATGTCCGGCGAAGGTTCCGGCCGGGAGAACACACGGACGCGCTCGGGCCGCACGCAGACATGGACCGCGCTGCCGGGGGCGGCCGAGGAATTCGGCGGCGCGACGATCATTCGGCTGGGCGTTTCGATGGTGACGGCCTCCGCGGTCTGCGCCGCCACCCGGCCTTCGAGAAGGTTGCTGTCACCCAAGAAGGTGGCCACAAACTTCGTCCGCGGCCTCTCGTACACGT
>QHZC01000448.1:1312-3430 GCA_003224515.1 Acidobacteriota bacterium | reverse complement strand
GAGCCCAGGGGCTCGTCCAGCAGGAGGACCTTCGGCTCGTTCACGAGAGCGCGGGCGATCGCGACGCGCTGCTGCTGGCCGCCGCTGAGCTGGTGGATCCGGCGGGACTCGAACCCGGCAAGATCGACGAGGTCCAGGGCGCGGGACGCCTTCTGCCGGATCGCCTGGCGGTCCAACCGCCGGAGGCGCAGGCCGAAGGCGACGTTGTCGAACACGTCCAGGTGAGGGAAGAGCGCGAGATGCTGAAAAATGAGGTTGGTGTCGCGGCGATACGGCGGGATCTGGTTGGCGACACGCCCGGCGAGGCAGACGTCCCCGGCGCTCGGCCGTTCGAATCCGCCGATCATTCGCAGGATCGTCGTTTTGCCGCATCCGCTGGGTCCGAGGAGTGAGAAGAACTCGTTCTCGCGGATCTGCAGCGAGACGTTGCGGACAGCCTGAACCCGACCGAACTGCTTGTGGACATGCCGCAGTTCAACCGCGGGGCAGACAGGCGTCTCCCGAGGAGCGCGAGCCTGCATGAACGGCTCCTGGGGGCCGCGACCTTACATCTTTGCCTTTACCTCGCGGTCCCACCGCTGTCTCCAGGCGTTGCTCTGGAGATTTGCGGTGACCCAGTCAGGCTGGATCGCCTTCTCGATCTCGCTCGGCTGGAAAACGGCTTCCTTTCTCAGCTCGGGGTTCAGATAGACGCCCTTGACCGCGGGGATGTCCGCGGTGAGGTTGCAGTAACGCCCGATCACCGGGTTCGAGAGATAGATGTTGATGATCTCCGAGGCCGCTTCAACTTGATCAGGAGTGGATCCTTTGACAACATTGAAGTAGAAGGTGTACGCGATCATCCCTTCCTTCGGGATCGCGTAGGCAAACGGGCCGTCGCCACCCGGACTCTCCTGGTTCCACGTGATGGCGAAGCTGGTGAAATACGGGGCGATGAGGGCTTCGCCGCGGGCGAGGGCGTCTTTCACCTGTTCGTTCGTTGTGAACATGGCCAGAAACTGGCCGTCTTTCGCAGCCTTGGCGAACTTCTCGAACGCCGCGTCGATGTGTTTGGCATCTCCACCGTTTGCATGGGCGACTCCCAGGACATCGTTGAAGCCCCCACCGGCGCCGTAATCGAACACCATGACCTTGCCCTTGAACCGCGGGGCAAAGAGGTCATTCCAGCCGGTGGGAGGCTCCTTGACGAGCCGCTTGTTATAGAGGAACGCGTACCCGCTCAGGCCCCATCCGATGCCCGTGTTGTTCGGTCGGTGGTAATTCGGGTACACGTTGGCCATATTGGGGATCCGTTTGGGGTCGAGGGGGGCCCACATGCCGGCGAGCTCGCCTTTCGTTTGCGCGTCGACATTGAAGAATCCGAAATTGATGAGAGGCCTGTTGGGATCGACCTGCCGCTGCGCGACCATCTTCGGAAACGTGATGGCATTCGTGCCTTCGTACAACTCGATGCTGACATTCGGGTGGTTTTTTTCAAAAGAGGCCATGACTTCCCGGGGCACGACCCCCTGTCCCCCGCCGATCCAGACGAACTCGGTCAGCGAGACTTTTCGACCTCCCGCCACTGGGGTCTGGGCCAGGGCCGATCTGCGGGCCGAGCCCGATAGTCCTCCGAGCATTCCGAGTCCGATCGCGGCGCTCGCCGCTCCGGTTTTCCGTAGAAGCTCCCTGCGGGTGAGTTGTCCTTGTAGGCGGTGTCCCATCTTGTCTCCCCCTCCCGTCATCGCAACTTGAGCCCCTGCTGGACGTTCCCCCGTGAGGTGTTCGGCGTAATTCTGGCGGGAGGTGGCGGAACCCTTCGGTAGGGTTCGTGATTCTTCGAATGTGACTTCGGACCTCATGCAGAGGCAGAGGAACTCAAGACCCGCCTCCCCCATAGGTGGGAGCGACGGGACGAGAGGGGAAGGCGGTCGGCCTGGAGAACTCAAGCGCGCCCCATCTCAAGCGCGCCCTATCCCTGAGGGCCCCCGGAGGAGGAAATGCCGATGCACCTGGGTTCCCGCGTGCTCTCCGTCCTTGTTGCGATGGCCGTCGGCCTCACGCTCGTCGGCGCGCCGGCGCACCAGGGTATCGGAGCCGCCCGCACCGACGTGCTCGTCATCGCCAAAGACATCTCCG
>QHZC01000448.1:0-1125 GCA_003224515.1 Acidobacteriota bacterium | reverse complement strand
CTGGGCGTCAAGAACATCAAGGGGTACGGGTCGTTTCTCGCCGACTCGCTCCGGACCGTCGAGGTCGTCGACGGACAGACGGCCAGGGTCCTCCTGAACGGTCCGGATGCGACCTTCCTCGCCGCGCTCGCGGCCGGGGTGTTCTCGATCGTCGACAGCAAGACGGTTCGGGCGCAGGGCGGCGTGGAGACCGTGGGCGCGAATTCCCTGGATAAGGCCGAGCAGTGGTTCTACACGCATTCGGCGGGCGCGGCCCCGTATCTGCTTCGGCGCTACACGCGCGAGACCGAGATCGTTCTCGAGCGCAACGACGGGTACTACGGGCCCAAACCGTTCTTCCGCCAGGTGATCGTCAGGCACATCAAGGATCCGAGCACGCAATCGCTCACCCTCCAGCGCGGGGACGTCGATCTGGCCTTGGACCTGAACGTCGATCAGGCCGAGGACCTGAAGGGCAAATCCGGGACGACCCTGTTCGAAGACCCCTCCGCGTACACCGTCTACATGGGGTTGAACACCAGCGCCGCGCCGTGGGACAACGCGAAGGTGCGCGAGGCGGTCAAGTACGCGATCGACTACGACGGCATCGTCTCCAGCATCATGCGCGGTCACGGGCGCCGCATCGGCAGCATCATGATGCCGGGGATGCTGGGGTTCCCCGAGTCGCTGAACACGGCGCTCCTGTACAGGCACGATCCCACTAAGGCGGCGAGCCTGATGAAGGAGGCCGGCGTCCAGAAGGCCAGCGTCCCGCTGACCTGGGCGGCCGGGACGAGCTACGGAGCGCTGCCGCTGGACAGGCTGGCGCAGAAACTGCGCGGCGACCTGGCGAAGATCGGGATCGACCTCCGGCTGCAGCCGGTGCAGCAGTCGATCTTCCTCACGTTCTACCGCGAGGGCAAGCCCCAGACGGCGATCGGGTTCTGGTTCCCCGATTACATGGACCCGGACAACTGGTCGTACTTCGTCACCGGGTTCATCAACAAGCGCCTGCACTGGCAGGATCCCGACGCCGCGAAGCTCGTCGCCGATGCCCAGAAGACCACGGACCCACAGCGGCGGGCGGCGATGTACGAGCAATACAATCGGGCGCTGGCTGCGCCCGGGTCGCCCTACGTGAGCCTG
>QHZC01000445.1 GCA_003224515.1 Acidobacteriota bacterium | reverse complement strand
ATTATGGAAAACCCCACCTATCCAGGAGCGGTAGCGATCTTCCATGGTGCCCGCGCAAGGTGCCTGAGTGTTCCGATGAGAACGCACGCGGAGCCGGGGACGCCGCTGGGACTCGATCTGGAAGCGCTGGAGGCGACGCTGGCGGCGAACCGCGTCAAGCTCATCCTGCTCACCCCGGACTTTCAAAACCCGACAGGAACATCGATGCCGCTGGCGTCGCGGCGCAAGGTATTGGAGCTGGCCGGGCGACACCAGGTGCCGGTAGTGGAAGACTACATTTACGCGCGGCTGCATGCGCGCGAGGAACGCATTCCCTCGCTCAAGCAGCTCGACCGCTCGAACCTAGTCATTCATATCGACAGCTTTGCGAAAGTGGCGTTTCCTGGCTTGCGAGTGGGATGGATTGTCGCTCCGGCGGCGGCGATTGAACGATTGCGGGTGGTGAAGCAGACGACCGACCTGCACACCGATCAGCTGGCGCAAGCTACACTCGCGGAATTTCTGCGGCGCGGACTTTTCAGCAAGCACCTCGCGAAGATGCGCAAGGTCTACACTTCACGCCTGGCGGCATTGGATGAAGCGCTGCGCAAGAACATGCCGGAAGGCACACGCTGGACACCGCCCGAGGGTGGCATGTGTCTATGGTTGGAGCTGCCGCCGGGATTCGATGCGAGCGAATTGCTCATCCACGTGAAAGAACGCGGCGTGCTGTTTGCGCCGGGACGGTACTTCTACGTGCAAGCCCCGCTGCCGAATACGCTGCGGCTGGGCTTTGCCAGCCTGGATGAAAAGCAGATTGCGCGCGGCGTGGCCACGCTCGCGGAATTGCTGAAGATTGAGATGCGCAAACGGCAGCGCGGAGTCCGCAGGGCGGAACGCAGCCGAGTGGCGCTGGTCTGAAGAAATGAGACAAAGAAGTAACCAAGTAAAGAAAAAAGGCAAGAATTGAGCGAGACGATTACGCTGGCGCCGAATCCGGCGAACAAATGCTTTGGCTGCGGGGGAGACAATGCCGGCGGGATGAAATTGACGTTTGAGCAGGACAACGTCAATCGCAAAGTCGTGGGCCGCTTTGTTTTAGGGGAGAGGTACCAGGGTGGCGGAGGATTTGCCCACGGCGGAATTATCGCGACGCTTTTGGATGAAGCGATGGGGAAGGTCTGCCGGTTTCACGAGGTTCGCGCGGTGACGGCAGAACTGACGGTGGAGTACCTGAAGCCCGTGAACGTGCAGAGTGAAATTGTTGTGGAGGGACGGGAGTCGGATCAGAAGGGAAGAAACCTGTTCATGACCGGCGAGATTCGCAATGATGCCGGAGAGGTTCTAGCGCGGAGCAAAGGCAGATTTGTAGTGATCGGGCATCAGTGAAGAAGATTTGACGGAGTAACACCGTCGAGAAGTTCAAGGAGCGAGAGGAGAAACGAAATGGACGCGAAGAAGGCGAATGGAAGCGGCAGCGGAACGAAGGGATCGAATGAGTGGCGCGTGAAGGTCGGCCTGGCGGAGATGCTCAAGGGCGGGGTGATCATGGACGTCACGAACGCCGAGCAGGCGAAAATCGCCGAACAGGCCGGCGCGTGCGCGGTGATGGCGCTGGAGCGCGTGCCTTCGGATATCCGCAAAGAAGGCGGAGTGGCGCGCATGGCGTCGATCAAAGTGATTCGCGAAATCATGGCTACGGTGTCGATTCCGGTGATGGCCAAGGTGCGCATCGGGCACTTCGCGGAAGCGGAAGTGCTGCAGGCGCTGGAAGTGGACTTCATCGACGAGAGCGAGGTGTTGACGCCGGCCGACGAAGAGAATCACATCTGGAAGCACGATTACCGCGTGCCGTTTGTTTGCGGCGCGCGCAATCTGGGCGAAGCGCTGCGACGCATCGCCGAAGGCGCGGCGATGATTCGCACCAAGGGAGAAGCAGGTTCCGGAAACGTCGTGGAAGCGGTTCGGCACATGCGCACGATCGTCAGTCAGATGAAGAAGTTGACCACCATGCGCGACGACGAACTGATGCGCGAAGCGAAGGGTCTGGGCGCGCCGCTCGAACTGATTCGCCAGATCGCCAAAACCGGCAAGCTGCCGGTGCCGAATTTTTCCGCGGGCGGCATCGCTACTCCGGCGGACGCGGCACTGGTGCGGCGTCTGGGCGCGGAAGCGGTATTCGTCGGGTCAGGCATTTTTAAGTCCAGCGATCCCGAGACTCGCGCGAAGGCGGTTGTGAAGGCGGCGACGCATTTCGAGGATGCCAAGGCCGTGCTCGAAGCTCACGAGGAGCTGGGCGAAGCCATGCGGGGACTGGATGTGCGGCAGATGGAAGAGAAGGACATGTTGTCCACGCGGGGATGGTGAGTAAGCGAGTTCTCCGTCTGGATGATAGGGCGCAGCGTGCTGCGCCCCTTCAAGGAACGTGTGAAGTGCGTGGCGTGAAGATCGGGATTTTGGCGGTTCAGGGAGACTTTGAGGCGCACGCGGCGATGTTGGCGAGGCTCGGCGCGGAAACGGTGGAAGTTCGTGCTCCCTCCCATCTCGCGGGCTGCGACGGGTTGATTCTGCCCGGTGGCGAGAGCACAACACAGTTGCAGTTCCTCCAGGAAGAGGGCCTGGGGGACTCTTCGCGACGTGTGCCGGAGCCATACTACTCGCTACGAAAGTGGAGAATCCGAGGCAGGATTCCTTGAAACTGCTGGACATGACTGTGCTTCGGAATGCCTACGGGCGGCAAATCGCCAGCGACGTGGTTAGCGGCCCGACGAAACTGAAGAAGGAGCCGCTGGAAATGGTCTTCATTCGTGGCCCCATCATCGAACGGGCCGGGCCGGGCGTGGAGGTTCTCGCGGAGTACGCTGGGAAGCCCGCACTGGTGCAGCGGGACCAGATTATGGCGGCCACCTTCCATCCTGAATTGACAGACGATACCACTGTGCATGAACATTTCCTCAGTCTTGTGGGGGCGGGAACGAATCAAGCATCAGGCTGCTCGAAGACCTAATCGTGGGAAAAGAAAAGAAGGCAAATTCTGGCGCCCGGCGTTCAAGCCGGACGAGAGTTCTCTTCGTGTGCGTGGGGAACGCCTGCCGGAGTCCCATGGCCGAAGCCATTGCGCGCTATGACGCCGCGGATGTGATCGAACCTTCCAGCGCTGGTTTGAGTCCGATGGGTTCCATCGCCGAACAAACCAGGCAAACGCTGATGCAAAATGGCTATTCCGCAGACGGCCTGACTTCCGAAGCGCTCACCCGAGAGGCTGGCGACGCCGCGGATATCATCATCAACATGACTGGCAGACCTAGGGAAGAAACCTTCTGGGATCAAGCGAAAGTCGAGGACTGGATCGTCCAGGATCCTTACGGGGCCGTCCCGGAGACGTATCAAAGGGTGTTCGAAGGCATCAAGCGGCGCGTAAACCAGCTGGCTATGGGCCTGAGGGAGAAGCGAGAGAACAAGACAACGGCAAAATAGGAGTTGCGTTGCGTCGAGAAAAGACAAGCGTATCGCAGGAAGATTATCTGAAGGCGATTTGGGAAATGCTGGAGGAGAACCACACGCCCATCAGCGCGCGGCTGGCCGAGGAATTAAACGTTACTCCTCCGGCCGTGACTGCGGCATTGAAGCGCATGACACGCGATGGTCACGTGCGCGTGCAGCGCAGCGGGCGAATCGATCTGACGCAGCAAGGAAGAAAGTTTGCAGAACACCTGGCGCTGCGGCACCAGCTTGCGGAGATGCTGCTGACGGAAGTGATCGGGTTGTCCTGGGCGAAAGCTCACGACGAGGCCGAGCGAATGGAACATGCCATTTCGCCGGAAGTGGAAGCGCTACTTCTGAAGCGCTTCGGCGACAAAAAGTCATGCCCGCACGGCGTTCCTCTGCGTGGAGGAATCGCCAAGCTGAGGAAGCAGGGAGCGGTATTGCTGTCGGATTTGCGCGCAGAGGAAGCGGCCGAAATACTGTGCGTTTACGAGAAGGATGAGCAGTTCCTGGAATTTCTGGAGGGTCTGCACTTGCGTCCCGCGACGACCGTTGAAGTGCTGAAGCGCGAATACGATGAAACGATGACTCTGCGTTCCGGTGGGAAGACCATGCACCTCGGCAAACCAGCCACAACACGCATTTGGGTGCGGCGTCTCAGCGCTTGAGGAGAGCGTCGTAAGTTCTAAGTTTTCAAATAGGAACGAAGAAGGCTGGGCGAATTTGCCCATTGCGCAAGAAATGATCAAGACGCTGCGGTACTACTGGGATGCTGCTCGGGGCTATCGATTCAAGCCATGGAAAAGTCCATATCTACAGTGGCGCTTTGAGACTTTTCTAGGGAAAGAAGCCGCCGATCTGACCGCCAGCAAGTTCTTCCATCTCGCCTGGAAGTACCGTCAACATATGGAACGCTTTGTTGGCTGGGCGGCGGAGAGACGCCGCTTTCAGCGCCGACGCCACGCCTGAAGGTCGAACAGATTCCCTCTACAAACTCGAATAGCTCGCGCGGACCTCGCCGCCCGGAGGTATAATGCTGTCTGAGAGGAGGACCCATGGAAGAGCTGAGGATCCTCCAGAAGACAGAACGGTTGCACGAGGCCCGTTGGTGGAAGGCGGAGCCAGGCGGACGAGTTCACTGCTATCTTTGTCCACGCCATTGTCACGTCCATCCCGGTCAGGCGGGGTTCTGTTTCATTCGCATCAATCAAGATGGGAAGCTCTTTAGCCTGGGATATGGCGCGCCTGCCGCGCTGCAAGTTGACCCCATCGAGAAAAAGCCGCTGAATCATTTTCTGCCGGGCACGCGTGTCTTTAGCATGGGCACGGCGGGCTGCAACATGGGCTGCTTTTTCTGTCAGAATTGGGACATTTCGAAATCGAGGTCGGATCAGGTGCGCTCGCAGCATGTTCCGCCGGAAGACGTGCCGCTGCTGGCTTTGAAATACGGTTGCGACTCCATCGCGTTCACTTACAACGAACCGACCATCTGGGGCGAATACATCATCGACATCTGCAAAGAGGCCAAGAAATATGGCCTGAAAACGGTGATGGTCACCAACGGCTATATCACCTATGACGCCTTTCACGACATTTACGATTACATCGACGCGGCGAACGTCGACCTCAAAGCCTTCACTGAGAATTTCTACGGGAAAATTACGCTGACGCATCTTCAGCCGGTGCTGGAGACGCTGGCGTGGCTGAAGAACGAAACATCAGTCTGGTTCGAAATCACGAACCTCATGATTCCAACTTTGAATGACGATCCCGCAGAAACACGGAAGCTTGCCGAATGGATTCTGACTCATCTGGGGCCGGACGTGCCGTTGCATTTCACCGCGTTTCACCCGGACTTCAAGCTTCAGGACAAGCCGCGCACGCCGTCCAAGACTCTTGACCGTGCACGGCAGATCGCGCTGGACGTGGGCCTGCGGTACGTCTACGAAGGGAATATCTACAGTGATGGCGCGAATACATATTGTCCGAGGTGCGAGGAACTGCTCGTCCGGCGCTCCTGGCACGATGTGTTGGAGAATCACACTAAGGACGGCGCTTGCCTGAAGTGCGGCTTCGCGATTGCGGGCGTCTGGAATAATAGTGCGAAAGGGAATCGCGGCCCCGGCGTCGCCTCCACGGCGAAATACAGGTGAAAGGTGTAAAAGCCAGGCCCCACGCGCATGGCGTGATGCCACGCAACCGGAAACGCCCACCAAACTAAAGTGCCCAGAATGCCTTGCCCGATAGCGAGCAGAATGATGTTGCGATCGCGGGCAAAGAGCCAGGCCATGGCGACTCCGCCGATGAAAGTGAGCGGAACCAGCACGGGATTCGGCCAGTGAAGCGCTGCAAAAATTGTGCCTGAAAGCAACGAGGCGCGCGCCGGGCTTTCCGTCGCTCCAAGGAGTCGGTTCGTCAGGTAGGAATTCAGCCCCACCTGCTGGAGCAAGCAAAAGGCCATATACCCAAACAAATGCTTGGGAACGAAAAGATGGTGCACGGGGGAATGCAAAGCACCGAGCAGAATTCCCACGATGCAAAGTCCCGCGATGCAGGGAGCGAAAAAGACACCGAAGCGTTTTGCGGCGGAAAGCAAGTTATCGGCCCGCCATCCCATTGTTTTGGGAGTGTCCCTGTGGACTGCGAAACTGGCGAGCAGCCAAACGGGGAAAACCAGCCATGCAAGGAAGTAAGTAGTCTGGAGCTGCCAGATGTACCACGCGACATAGGCGCAGAAAGCCAGAGGCTCGAAAAGGTTTAAGAACCGAAGAGTGGAGGATTTCATCGAATAGCTAGTCCGCCCGAAGTCCTTCGTCCGGATGGCTGAGATCAAGAAGCTGCAAGGCACTCTCAAACAGTTGATCGATTTCTTTCTCGCTGACCTCGTGCGGAGCGAGGAACTCGTTCAGGTCGAAGTCCGGGAATCCGCGATTGGTTACACGCGCGGGCAAGAGTGCCCGCAAGCGGCGGGAATCAATGGATCCCATTTCGCGGATTTCCTCGAAAACAACGCGTTGCAGCTGGTCTTCAAAAACATCAGGATCAAGCAACTTGCAGATCTCAACGCGAGTTCCGCTCTTGATCAGCACCGAGCAGAGAAAGCGCAGGGTGTTTTTCTGGAGCTGGAATCTTGCGTCTGAGTCATGAAAACGCATGTGCTTTTTCTCTACTACGCAGTAGATGAGATGATACCAACTTAGTCTGGGTTGCGTGCAGGAGAGAATCGATGGGGGAGAAACATCGCGTCGTCATTCTCGGCGGCGGATTTGGCGGACTGGCTGCGGCTCAAAAGCTGAAGCATGTGCCTGTTGAAGTCACGCTCATTGACCGGCGAAACTTTCATCTTTTTCAACCATTGTTGTACCAGGTGGCTACCGGTTCGCTGTCGCCCGGAGAAATTGCAGCTCCGTTGCGCGGCGTGCTGAGCCGTCAGAAAAACACACTAGTACTTCTGGGCGAGGCAATCGACGTCGATCCAGCGGCAAACCGCGTTACTCTGCGGGACGGCGCAACTTTTGGTTACGACTCCCTGATTGTGGCCACGGGAACGCAGACCTCCTACTACGGCAATGACTCCTGGCGGGAGTGGGCGCCCAGCCTGAAGTCCATCGAAGAAGCCACGGCGATCCGCCACAAGATTTTATACGCGTTCGAACGTGCCGAGCGCGCCGGCACACCGGATGATGCGCGCGCCTGGCTTACGTTCATCATTGTTGGGGCCGGCGCCACGGGGCTCGAACTTTCCGGAGCACTTGCGGAAATCGCTCGTGAGACACTTCGGCACGATTTTCGAAAGATCGACCCGCAGAAGGCGCGAATCATTTTGATGGAAGGCGCCCCAAGAGTTCTGGGCCCCTTTCCCGAAGATCTGTCAGTCAAAGCGGAGAAATTGGTCAGTCGCCTCGGCGTGGAACTGATCAAAGGTGTGATGGTGACGAACATTGACGCTGGAGGTGTCACGTTCAAACGCGGTGACTCGAGTGAAAAGCTGGCGGCAAAGACCGTGCTCTGGGCCGGCGGTGTCATGGCCACTCCTTTTGGCAGGAAACTTGCCGAGCGCACGCACGCGGAAACGGACCGAAGCGGCCGGATCAAGGTGAATCGCGGTCTAACAGCTCCCCATTTCCCCAATATTTTCATCATCGGCGATCTCGCGCACGCCGCCGATGAAAAAGGAAAGCCGCTTCCCGGTGTCGCGCAAGTCGCGATGCAGGGCGGAGCTTACGCGGCAAGAGTCATCCGTGCGCGTCTGGAAGGGAAGAAAGAGCTGCCGCCATTCCATGATTTCAACAAGGGCGAAATGGCCGTGATCGGCCGCGCGGCCGCAGTGGCAAATATTTTTGGCGTCCACGTTTCCGGGCTGCTCGCCTGGCTGATGTGGCTCTTCATCCACTTGATTTACATCGTCGAGTTTCAGAGCCGCGTCCTCGTTTTCGTCCAATGGGGATTCGAATACTTGACGTTCAGCCGCGGCGCACGCCTGATCACCGGCGAAGCTGCCACAGATTCCATTGATCAGGCAGATAAAACAGGAAAAGTACACTGTCGTTAGTGGGCTGTCGGCTTGTAGCTCGCGTAGTAGTCAGAGCCCTTTGAAAGCGCTTATCAGTTGGCGTAAACGTGGAGAAGGCTGCATGCCTTCGTTCTGAAAGTACTTGTTATGCGACAGCTCTGGAAGAATTTGCGATACACCATTCGCGTTCTGGGCACTAATCCGGGCTTCACGGGCGTTGCACTACCGTCGCTTGCTTTCGGTATCGGCGCGAATATTGCGATCCTTTACGCTCATCAATGCGCTACTGCTTCGTGACCTCCCTGTCCGCCAGCTGAACGCCTTTTGGAGCTTCGATTCATCGAGTCCCGCCTGAAGGATTTGCGGAGCCTCTTGCACGGCGAGCTCCAGGCGGTGCGTGCTGAGATCGCGAAGCACGTCCAGAAAATCTCGCTGACACCGGAAGGGAAGACCCACATCGCTTCGGGCACGTGTAATTTGCTCGGAAGGATGGCTGTTACAATGGTCCGGGGGGCCCGGCTCGTATAACAGCCACACAATTGACTTCCGATTCGAGGTTGCGGCGTGAAGGCCATAATCTCTGAAGGTGGAATCGGCCGTCGTGCCGAAAGATAGGACGTGGGTTCCATTGAAGTTCTACTTTTGAACTGGAGCGGCGAACAAATGCGAGTTGATTTTGCCGGCTATTTCTCGGTTCGCCTCTCTACAACTGTTGCCATTCTCTTCGTGCTGTTTTGTGGTGCGCCACGCGCCCTCGCGCAAGCTGATGCCAAGCTCGTCGCGCCGTTACTGCAGCAGCGGCTGCAAACCGAACCCGTCGTGGCCGAGCAGTTGCGTCAGTTCATGCTGGCCCGCGTTCCGTCCCTGCGCCTGCCGCCGGATGCGACTCAGTGGGACGCCGAGGCCGAGCGGCTACGCGCCCACGAAATGGCGGTCATCCATCACGGTTGGCCGCAGGCGTGGATCGATGCGCCGCCAAAATTTCAGCAAGTAGGAACACTCGAAGGTCGCGGTTACCGCATCCGCAAGTTGCGCTATGAAGTCGTCCCTGGAATGTATTCGGCGGCGCTGTTATACGAGCCTGAACACATCTCCGGAAAGATGCCGGCGGTCCTCAACGTGCATGGCCACGGCAGCGGCGGCAAAGCGGTCGAGCACAAACAGAAACGCTGCATTA
>QHZC01000444.1 GCA_003224515.1 Acidobacteriota bacterium | reverse complement strand
TTTTTGTTCTCCTTAGAACGGACGTTTACCGCTGCGATTCTAACCTTTCAAACGGCGCTCTGCGAACAAACTTCCTCTGTTATTCTCAGAGAACGTGGAGACACTGTTCTATTTATTGGCGTTTTGGCAGACCCTGCTTGGGGTTTACCTCATCTGGCAGGGTTTCGAATGGCTCGCCTACTTGCGGCGGCGCCTGCACACGGATCCAGGATTCTACGCGCCGCGTGCGGCCGTGCTTTGTCCCTGTAAAGGAATCGAGCCCGGCCTCGAGCGGAATCTTATGTCGCTTACCGAATTCGACCGCCAGAATTACGAGATATTTTTCATTCTCGCTTCGGGCTCCGATCCGGCGCGCAGCATCGTCGAGCGCATAGCCGCGAATTCGAGAGTGAAAGCCCATGTGATCATCGCCGGGATTCCGAGCAACTCCGGCGAGAAAGTGAACAATTTGCGGGTTGCCGTAGAACAACTGCCGCCGGAATTTGAAGTACTGGTCTTCAGCGATTCTGACGGGCGTCCCGGTAAGAGCTGGCTGCATCACCTCGTGGCGCCGCTGGGTGATGTAAGGATCGGCGCGACGACCACCATGCGCTGGCTGATTCCCAATCGGAGCAATCTCCCGACCGCGCTCCTTGCCGCGTGGAACGCGCCCGTGGTCACCATGCTGAGCGAAAAAGGGAGAAATTTCTGTTGGGGCGGCGGCACCGCGATTCGCCGGAGCATCTTCGAACAATCGGGTGTCATGGACGAGTGGAAAAACTCGGTCAGCGACGATTATTCCTTGACGCGGGTGCTGGAACGCAACAATCGCTCGATTGTTTTCCTACCGGAGTGCTTGACGCTTTCTTACGTCGAAACCGACTTCCGTGGGTTGCTCGAATTCACGAACCGCCAAATCCTGATCACTCGCGTTTACGCTGAGAAGGTGTGGACTCCTGCGGCCGTCACGCATCTTCTCTACTGCATAACGCTTTTGCTCGGCGTGATTCTGATTCTGTTCCTGTACTGCTTTCCGCGATCCGGAGTTCCATCCGGCTCATCGGTGTGACAGAGGCCCTCCCTGCCGGGCGATCCCAGATAACCGGGCAAGCCTGGATTTACGTCCTTTTAACTGTCCTCGTCCCTTTCCTCTACGCCGTAAATTTTGTGAACTCTCTGATCACACGCAAAATTCGCTGGAGGAGTATGGCATACGAACTGATTAGCCCGGAGCAAACGCGAATCGTTCCGCTATGAGATCCTCGATTGCAGTGCCCGCCTCGGCTTTTCCACAAGGCCTAGAGCAAATCGCTGCTATTACGGATTCTCCCTCCGTTCAAGACCCTAGCTCGATAAGAGGGAAAAATTTCGCCCACCGTGCAATTCCTACCATCAAATGAATAACAACATGTCCGAACTGTGGCGTAAGCCCTCAATTTTTGAGTAAGTTGCATATCCTTCCATTCGGAAGAATGGGTGCAGGGAAGGAGGATACGGCATAATGGTCACAGGTGGACTTTCAGGGAGTCCCCGTCCCGCCTGGTCGTTGCCGTTCAATAGGTAAGGGTTGTCGAGGCGCAGGCCCTTTTTGACTTCTTGCCTGACTGTCTACCCCCAGGGGGCGATACGCCTCTTCGAGGGGCGAAGAAGAGAAAACTCAATAGGCTTCGATTCCGTCACGAGGCTGCATTCGGAGGGGGTGCATGTGAAGGTCATTCGCAGAAGTGAACATCCGCAGCAATTGACAAATTCCCAGCCAGCTTTTCTCCGCGATGTTTTCTTTTTCTATGAAAAGAGCACTGGAGTAGCCCACTTTCATGTGGACGCTGGACCAGACGGCAGGTTTCCTGTAGACCAGGCGGCCGGGCTGCTGGCGATGCATTGCATGGTGCGGGGCCAGTTAACCAGCGATTACATTGTGATGGTCCAGGCCGAAGAAGAAGCCCTCGAAGGCCTCAAAGAGAAAGCAGACAAGCTCCTGGAGGCGGGAAAGTCGGTCCGCAGCCAAGTGAAGTTGACACGCCGGGAAGAGGAAGTTCTCTCCGGCCTAATGAAGAGCCTCGCGAACAAGGAAATCGCTGCCAACCTGAATTTGTCCGAGCGCACCGTAAAATTCCATGTTTCATCGCTGCTCGCGAAGTTTCGTGTGCGCGGTCGCATGGAGCTGGTTCGTGAGGCTTCGCGGCAGACCGCCGGCGCCATGCCAGTGCCCATGCCGGTAGCGACACGGGATGCGCGCGATTATGCGCCAGTGGCAAAAGACTATCCCCCGGCGCGGCGGGCAGTATCAATGGTTCCGCTGGCTAAACGGCAACTGATGGCCTAATTCGGGTTCAATACCAGTTCTTGAAACAACAGAAAGGCCCCCAATCGGGGGCCTTTTCTTTCTGAAAACGAACGAGGAGCAACTACTTCTTCGCCGCATCGTAAAGCTCGGCGGCTTTGTCCCAATTGACAACGTTCCACCAAGCCTTGATGTAATCACCGCGCAAATTTTGATACTTCAGGTAGTAGGCATGTTCCCAGACGTCCAGGCCAAGGACGGCCTTGCCGCCTCCGGCGAGCAGATAGGGGGTGTCCTGATTCGGTGTGGAGTCGATGGCCAGTTTCCCATCTCGAACAACCAGCCAAGCCCAGCCGGAACCGAAGCGGCCCAGACCCGCGGCTCCAAATTTTTCCTGAAATCCGGCGAGCGACCCAAACGTAGAGTTGATCGCAGCGGCCAGGTTTCCCTTGGGCTCCCCGCCTCCACCCTTCTTCATCAGCGTCCAGAACAGTGAGTGGTTCCAGTGACCGCCACCGTTGTTGCGGACGGCGTTGCGGATATTCTCCGGGATCGAATCGAGACCTTTTAGAAGATCATCGAGCGACTTGGCTTGCAGGCCGGCTTGACCTTCCAAAGCCTTGTTGAGGTTGGTGACGTAGGCGCCATGATGTTTGTCATGATGGATCTCCATCGTCTTGGCGTCGATGTAAGGCTCGAGTGCGTCGAACGAATACGGCAACGGGGGCACGGTAAAAGCCACGGGTTTTTCCTCCAGAGTAAGATT
>QHZC01000058.1 GCA_003224515.1 Acidobacteriota bacterium | reverse complement strand
CGCCCAGGTGATGCAGCCCGTCAAAACGTGGCAGGTCAGCGCAGGTAGTGACGAAAAAAATCCTAAGTCATAGAAAACAAAGCATCCTGCCCTGAAAACCGTGGAAGTTAGGCTAACTGATGGACGAACACCGGAGGAATGGTGCCCAACTCCAGATTGCTGGCATAGCAGTTGGTGCTTAGTTCGACGACCATTTCTTTCTGCGGTCGCCTCCGCCCGGCATCGTCAAGACTCACCCGTATTCGATTCTGGCGTTGAGTGCGGACCGTTTTGACTACCCGGACGCTGCGGTCGGCGACGGGCCAATAGACTTCCGGAGCGTGCCAGAGTTGCAATTCTTGCTGCTCCTGGTTGCCTCGATGCAGCGCTGCCCATGCGGTGAGGCGCTGTGCTTCGGCCAATAATTCGGGCTGATTGTCTTTCAGATTGATGACCCAGCCCAAACCCAAACCTTCGACAGCGCGCACAAACGGCGCCTGCAAATACAGCGCGTCGGCTATCAACAAGTCCAAGAACCGGCGACTTACCCGGTCGGGCAAATCCTGTAATAAGGACAGCGAACAGCTGACCTCGGTCTCGCCATCCTTTTGAAAGCGAAAGCCCAGAGGAATGGGAAAGGCGGAGTTGACGATGGTCACGGCGCAAATGCGGTGGTAGTACTGCAGCTCCTCACAAAGTTCTCCGTTGACCAGGTGTTTCACCTTGCGCTCCATACAGTAGTCACAGGAACGCGCGAAGGAGCTGCAGATTTCAATGCCGCCAACGGCGGCAACCACGAGACCTCTGGACCAATCCGAGCGCAATATTCCATTGCGCTCCAAACGACCGGCGATCTCGCAGCCCAGAGCGAAAATAGCACTGGGATCCTGCCGTTCGAGGGCGTACCTGAGGGCGTCTTCACTGAGAGAGCCAATGCGTTTGGAAAGCGCGCTCCCCTGGCATTCCGTTTCGACCCGGTGCAAGGCGGGAAACTGACAAGCGGCACCCAGAAAGGCGGCGTCAAAGATCTTTTTCCGTGGTGTCGTGGAGACTGGCGGCCATCGGGCAACGCGCCCACTTTTGCGGAGAAATCAAACACCTTATCGAGATAGGTCTCGAACGGGTGTCGGCGCAAGGTTAGGGTTTTTCCTTTTGTTTCAAATAGCGACGTAAATTGATGTTACAAACGTTGGCCGCAGCAGCCTCAAAACGCCGTCGCAGTTCGATTTTCTGGCGCACTTGTTCCACTAATGCAGCAGGGATATTGAAAGTTTTTGGCTGGCCGTCGACCAGTACGGAAATTTGATATTGGGTATGCAAGTTTTTCCCGTCCGCGCAATGGCAGTTGGGTCGCCCACAGGCACGTTTCCGTTCCACGAAGGAGCCCGGCAGCATCTCGCGAAGCTGTCCGAGACTGCGCATGTGTCGACCACGCAAACGGAGGTCGAGGTCAGCGTCAGTGGGCATATCGATTAGGATACTACTCCTTTCTACTGACACTATCACAAAGTGTCAGATACGGTGAAGTCAAAGGCCTTTTGAGATATGCAAACACCCAACCCACGCTTCTTCCCAACGGCAGACGGATCCCTGCTCTGAAGCTGGATCAGCCCCGACAGTTGGCCCTCATGCACTCTCTGGCTGCAAGGTCTGTGGGTACAGGTCGCGGGTGGCCTTATGACCTTTGGAAGCTGCGCGCCAAGGGTTTGGTGGAAAAGATCCCCACTCCCGCCGCTACCGGCTTCTCCCACATGGCTATCAAATCTGCCTGCTGCTCCGCTCCGCTGACTGCCGCCATTTTGCAGCCCTTTGCCGCGGACCAGTCCGTCCCAAAAGAAAAGATCACGGCTCTCGATCGTCGATATACTGCCGTCATTCAATCTCGTCGACGCCGTTGGCTTGAAAGCCGCCTAAGAACGACACCCACTATGAGAACAAAATCTCTTTCGGGACCCGATAATGGGACTAATGGTTGGCTCAAACAGCGCCGAGGGCTGTGAAGGCCTTCCGCACGTACCGCGCGACTCCGACATGCGAGAGAAGCGAACCTCCCAAGGTTATAAACGCTGCGGGCAACGATTGAGGCGAAAGCACATTCCTTTTTCGCAGCACCACACGGCCCTGCTGTTCGGGCACTCTTCCCGCTTGTCCAGCGAGGATTTCCATTGAGCGTTAGTTCGGGGCGGGAGGTTTCCGGTCCTGCTGCATCTGCTTTCGTTGCTGGTACATGTTCTGCAACTTTTGGATCATTTGTTCTGATGTCTTTGGTGTCGATTTGTCGGCATCAGGCTCCGGAGTGTCGAGTGAAGGCTGCAGCTCCGCCGCTGCGGGTTACTGCTCCGCTGACGCAGGCGGCGCTTCCACGGGGGGCACCGGCTCGGTTGAATTCTCCCGGCCGGGAATTTCCGCCAGGCCGCGGTTGGGCTGGGGATCTCTCCGACTCGCACCCCGCGCCTGCCCCGCCGAACTTACTGGCCTGCCAGTTGTGACGACGGCCACGGCAGCGGCCCTGGTGCGGGGAGTCAGCAGTACGCTCTGTATGCCCTCCGGATCGGTATCAGACGCCTGGATAACGTAGTCGAGATCCGTCCCGCCCAGAAGTGCGGCGAGTACTCTGCGCGCCGGACCCGGTCCAAGCCGGACCCAGATGCGCTCGTCGGAAGCGCTCGCTGGAAGTTCGATGTCTGCGCCCATGCGCTCGCTAACTGCTGCCAGGATGTCTCCCAACTTTGAATTTTCTGCAATGATTGTGAGCTGCCCGTCTTCATAGGATACTTGGTTTCGGCTGGGCGTCCCTTGTTCCGCCGAGAGAGGTGGGGGCTCTTGCTGAGGTAACTGCTCTTGCAGCACTGGCGCCGAAGCTGAAGCTGTCAGTAGGGATTTTGCAACGTTGGGTGCCTTCCGAGTGTTCCGAGATGGTGCTGGCAGTTTCTGCGCTGCGACGGTGGGAGCCACGATCATGACCCCCAGTCCACACACAAGAGTGAAAAGCTTACGAGCATGCCTCTCGAGAGTGAGCCGAAGCGCTCTTCTGAACGCTACCCGCAACTTATTGGAGATCCTGTTCATCAATTCTGCCCTTACCACGCAGGAGAAAATCTGATGATACTCATATTGTCTCCCGCTTCACGATAGGCGAAGTCCTCGAGCTCCAGGTTCCTTGTAAGAGTGTCTATCATGGGTCTCATTGCCTGGTCAACAACCCTTTGCGGCAGTCTCCTAACAAAAGGAATTACCCTACTTGACTTGCAGTCACCGGAGAAATCGCTGCAGTTTCATCGAGGCGACTCGCGGTGCACTCCACGCTCTTCACTGCACACCCCGTGGAATGACCACAGTACTTCATCCACTGCTAGCAAGCCTGGCCCTGTCGGCCGGACTGTCGCAGCAAAGATAAGGCTTGCCCGATACGATCCGCTCCGAGATAAACCGAAAATGCAATCCAACCGAACCAGAGACACACCACGTCATTGATGTGGTGCAGGCAAAGGCGTCAACCCATGCATGCTCGGCGGCAGTCGCCGACGGGGCCGCATGCGCGAACGCAAGTCCGACTCCGTTCCCGGCTTGACACCTGGCTGCGCAAGTGCTGGCGACGGAAAGAGCTCCGGCGCCGAAGACAAGTCCAAATACTTCAAGTTGAATTGCGCTTGGACATTGCTGGTAGCGCTCTGAAGTTCCTGTTGCAAGCGCTCCCCTTGCAGAATGGATTTGATCTCCGGCCCAGCAGACTCGACGGGAATGGATTGTTTCGATCCAAGCTTTAGGATAACGAGCGCGCCCCCCGATTCCAGTACCGGCGACACCTCGCCTATATTGAGTTCAAAAACCTTTGCTTCATCCGGAGAAAGACTTGTCCGGCGCACCATAGCTAGCTTTGTGGGCGGCGGGGCGACGTTGATCCCCAGATTCTTGTAGGCTTCCCCTTGAAGCTGATCGAAATCTTCGCCAGCGGCGGCCCGTTCCCGTAGCTCGTCTGCGTTCGCTTTTATAGCCAAAGTATCCGGAGGTTGACCGTTTGTCCCCGCAGCCGATCTGGGTACGTAAAGACGCCACACTTCGCCCTGCTCGAAATTGGATTGGTGGTCCGCATAGTACTTTTGAATCTCTGGCATCGGAACGTTTTCCGCCTGCTCCTGCATCTGGTGATACAGAGTGTTGGCCAGCACCTGCATGCGAGCGAGTTTCGTCTGTGCCTCCAACTCGTTGGCCACCACGGGGTCTTTTTCGAGGTGTTCTCGCTGTGCCACTCCTGAAGCAGCGAGTAGTCGTGCATATTTGATGGCAAACTGGGGGCGTGCATCTGGGGGAGTCCCGGGTGCGAGTAGGTCTATTATGCTGTCCATCTGTCGACGAGTGATGACCGTCTTGCAGCCTTTCGTTCCATGGATTTGCGAGTGGTCGCAGACGCCATTCAACGTTACTACCGGCGTGTCTGGCGGAACTTCCGTGTTAGTAAGTATGCTGGAAACGGGTTTTCCTAATGGCTGTGGGCGCCTTAGCATCTGCTGTCTCGACAAAGGAGTGGCTGGATTCTGTACATTTGCGCCAGTCTGTGCGCCTTGCGCAAACACCGGCGCGGCGCAGGCCAGCATGGCGGAACATATCAGGACCACACGCATGGGGCCTCCCGCTGCCGCTCTTTCTGCACTGCCATCTTCAAGTTGACCGAGTTGATTAAGAGAGCGATTGGGTTGGGTACTCAGATGGAGAGCGACCTTCTCAGTTAAAAAGAGCCCAGAGATCATTTGAGTTCACTTATACCCAGCAGGCCGAGAGGACTCCTTACTATTACAGCTTCTCGTCGAAGGGTTACGATGCCTTGCCTTTCCCAGCCAGAGAGTAGCCGGCTCACGGTAAACAGCGTAGTTGCTGTCATCTGCGCCAATTCCTCCCGCGAAAGGTTGATTTCCAGCACCCCATCCACACTCCTGCCTACTTGCGGAAGCAACCGAACCAGTTCCCGAGCCAGCCGTGGCGCAACCCTTTCCGTGGATATCTCTCGAAATCGGCCTTCGAGCACCTGCAGGCGTTGTGCCAGGATACGCATCGTGTTGCGCTGAAGGAGGGGGAAGCGTTCTGACAGGGCCTCAAATGTCGGTGCATTCCAGACCAGTGCCCTACACGAAAGCAGTGCCTCCGCCGTTGAGCAATGCCTACCGCGCTGCGCGGATCCAACCGACCCCACTATTTCACCAGGTCCTTCGAGTCGAAGGATGACTGCGCTGCCATTCTCTCCCAACTGCGTTATCTTTACAGATCCTTCGGTCAGCAGCACTATTTCCTTAATAGCGTCGCCTGCGAAAAAGATCGTCTGCCGGCGCATGAACTTTGTTGGGCGCGCGGCGGATACGATGGTTGCGTAATCAGCCTGCGGGATACCCGCAAATAGCTGGGAAAGCTCCTCGCGCTGGCTCCCATTGCGAGCCACGACCTTCATATCCAATTTGTTTTGCGGCAATTGCAAACGTGCTGTCAGTGAGGCCGCTTGGGCGTTTGCCATAATTTTAGGCGTAGTCCCTGTCTTGATTGAGTTACAGGTCCCGGCTGGGGGGGCCGGACCTCAAGTCTTGCGAAGCCTTGCAAGGACGGTGCAGTTCTTCCAGCCAGGTAACATGCCACAGGCTTGAAGAGGGAACGAACCAATCCATTCATGCTGGCACCCGTTCCAAGAAGAACGTGACAACATTCTGAGCAAGCCCCATGCCTATGGTTCCAGTCCTTAAGTCATTCATTGTAAAGTCGTTACCTGGAGGCGCACTGATAGGCGTGAAATATTTTGCGCAAATTGGGAACAAAAGGGAAAACTTGGGAAAAGGAATGAGGTTATCTCACATCGCAAAAATCCGCAGTTGGCTAGACCAGGAACGAGGCAGCTATGCACAAACTCTTGAGTGCGGCGTGTTGACAACATAGGGAGAACGGATTAGGAAGTTGGCGCTGCTGCTGGAGCTGGGGTCGGACTCTGTGGTCGTGCTGAACCGCGAACTGCAGGCTTGCTCGGTTGCGACGCGCCGTTCCCGGCCTTTTTCTTTTGTTCTCCCCGCCGCAGGCCAACAGACGTGCTGGTACCTATATCAATCAACCGCAAATTCTCGTCAGTGATCTCCTCAGCCCGCACGATGTGAGGTGTAATTGCAAAGACGATTTCGGTTTCGCGCCGATCCTTATTCTCCTGACCAAACAGGTACTTCAAAAGGGGGATTTTTGTCAGCCAAGGATAGCCACTAAGCGAGTGTGTCTCTTCATCCGTTAGAATCCCGCCCACCAGGTTAATCTCACCGTCCTCCAACCGCGATTCGTGCTCAATGCGGCGCTGTCCAATTGTGGGTTGATTGATTCCGCCGATATTTTGAGAACCCGTGACCGAGGAAACCTCCAAAACCATTTTCAGGGTAACCTCGCGATTTGAGTGAATGTGTGGGGTGATGTCGATATTCACGCCGACATCAAGATACTGAAATTGAGTATTGACCAATGGACTGATACCTCCACCACTCACGCCGGCGCCTGCCTGGAACGAACCGGTTGCGATCGGCACCCGATCACCGATTTTCAAGGTGGCCTTTTCTTGGTCAAGGGCGCGGATCTCCGGGTTCTGGAGAACCTTGGTGTTGTCGTCGGACATAAGAAAGTCGAACGAACCGCCCGGAATCCCCATTTGGAAATTGCTTCCATTCAGCGAACCCAGTTTGACCATACCTGGCGCAGCAGCCGCTAAAGCGATGGAGGTATGCGTTGGAACAACAGTGCCCAGTGTGCGTACCCGATGCCGGCTCACTTGCAGCACAGCGATGTCGATCACCACTTCGGCCTTCGGCTTGTCAATGTCGGTGACCAATTTCTGCGCCAGAACCATCTGGTCTGGCGTGCCTCTGAGTGTGATCGCGCTGTGCGTAGGATTTACCTGAATCCGGCTGATGTCCAGAATTCCTTTGAGCGTGTTGACCACCTCTTGTAACTCGTTCGGCGTCGCGGCGTTGCGAAGATAGAATGTCGTCATCACATTGTCTTCAAAGTCCTTGCGCCTGCCTTCCGCGGCCACAAAGATCGCCTTGGTCGATACCGGCCGCCAGAAGGTCTTCGATTGCATAGCGACCATCCTCAGCGCCTCGCGCAGGGGGATGTCGTCCAACTCGATGTTGATTCGCTGTGGTTTGTAGTCCAAGTCAAACAGCACGTTGATTCCGGCCAGCTTGCCAATCGTTTTATAGACATTATCCGCCGTGGTCGTCATGCGCAGCGTAAGCGGAGTGTCCGAAAAGGGTTCCAGATCGACTGGACCTTCAGCCTCTTCTATCATTTTGCTCAATGGCGACTCCGGCTTCGGGGCGGCCGCAACCCCCTGCTGGGCCTGTTTTTTGAGCATTATGGCGGTGCGTCCCATCTCTTGTTGCGCGGAGATGTTGGTGCCGTCAATCTCTGCCGCACGCTGAAATTCCGCGAGTGCTTCCCCTAATTTGAGGTTATCGCGCAGCAATAGGCCCTTTCGTACATGCTCAGCTGCGGCAGAGGTTCGCAACCGCAGGTAGGCAGCAATGTATTTCGAATCCTTGGGCTTCAGCGCGTACGCTTCCTTGTATGCTTCAAAAGCAGCATCGTAATGGGTCTGCGACTCGGCGCGAGCACCGCGAGCATAGGCAGCCTTCGCTTGATCGGAATAGGCTGGCGCGGTGATCGCCAGAATCAGCATCGAAGCCAACACCACTCGCAGATGCATCATATGGTTGCTGCCTCCACGGAACCTGCCATCTATGCCTCAATCGGACCATGAAAAGCCGACCTAAGCGCGCCAGGTATCTGAAAATGGCAAACTCAGTAGGTGAGTAAGAGCAAATGTACGGCCACGGGTAGGAAATCGCTTATCTCAATGCACTCCCATTTATAACCCACAACCTGGGCTACTTTATTTGCTCTAGCGCAATGACAGACCCTTTGCTCCCCTTAAATACTCGCGTATTGCCCAATCGGGGCTAGGGTCGCTAAGAATTAAATGTCCTTTTAATGGAAATTTTGAAGAGGCCACCTTTAATCAGAAAAAGATGCCGGCCCCCCTGGGAAGGCCTAGGGAGCTGATCTAGCCAATCATGAATTTTCATCGTCCGACAATTCGCCGCCAAGGTTGTTGTAGCGCAAAGACGAACTGCCAAGATACGTTGATATTCGTTCTTGGCTGAGCTGGCTGCTGAATTCACGGTTCCCTATGGTGGGAGGTCCCGGGTCCGAAGGAGTAAGTCTCTCAGGGTATGAAACTTGGCTACAAACTTGGCATCGTCGCCACTTTGATCTTTTTGGGCAGTCTATCAGCGTCCGCAGCGGAGCTGGCCATCTTGCGCAATGGCTTTGCCATCCGTCACGAACGTCGCGAAGCACTAGACACGGTGACTCGCCTATACCTGGTAAAGACGCCAGGCAACTACGTTGACGTACCTAGTGCTGAGATTGTGCGTTTCGAAGAAGCGGACTCACCTTTGCCGCCGGCCGTCAGCTCCGCACCTGCCGTTGACCTCAACGCAGTCGTCAGTGCCGCCAGCAAACGAAACAACATTGACGCCGATCTGGTCAACTCCGTGATCCTTGCCGAAAGCGGATTCGATCCAAACGCAGTCTCCCCGAAGGGTGCGCAGGGGCTAATGCAGCTGATGCCGCAGACTGCTGCGCGGATGGGCGTACAGGATGCCATGGACCCGGCCGCCAATGTGGAAGGTGGAACACGCTACTTGGGCGAACTGCTGTCCCGCTACCACAACGACCTTAGTAAAACTCTGGCGGCTTACAACGCCGGACCAGATCGTGTGGAGCAATATCACGGTGTGCCTCCCTACCCGGAGACACTAGCTTATGTCGCTCGAATTGTTCGCGATTTCAACCATAAGAAAGATGTCCAGCGGCGCCCGCTGCCGGATCCCGGCAGTAACCGCTCGCCGGACCAGAAGTCCGATGCCACCGTGTTCTACGAGCCCGGCCAAACCGGAGTAGTGCCCCCGGCCATTGTGCGCTACACGCCCAGCGCCAACGCCCCTTCCAGAGCTGCAATTTCTGACGCCGCCAAATTGATCTCCATGATGAGTTCATCTCCTCGAGTGGATTGACCTGAGTGAACGCTGGCGGCCCTGATGACTGACAAAACTATCTTGCGTACCGCGATCATGCTGCTCATTGAGAGCCGATGTTTGAACGGAGAGTAACTATTCGGCAAAAGAAAGCTTCGGGCGATAAAACAACCTTGGGGTTGTCCCTTATCGTTCCAACGCGACCTACAGTGGCCCTCTGTTTGCCCCAAGATCTCCCACTGGTCTTAACTTCTCTTCTGTCGCCAACTGCACTGGTTCACGCTTTCCATTCTGCTTCTCTTGATCTCGAGGCCCCGGATCTCATCTTGCGACTGCTGGCAAGCGAGGAGCGCAACGGGTTCTATACCATCACGACATCCTCCCCGTCAGCGACCGCGCTTTGCGCTACCTTAGTGGTGTCAATGCCTGCTGCCCGTTGAGGATGTATAGCTGAAGGAGGAACGCATGAAGTTTCCTGGTCCACTCACGATCAGAGTAACGTGTGCTCTGAAGCTCACCGGCCGGATGATGGTATCGAGAATATTTCCGCTGCTTCTGGGAATTCTGGTCAACACCACGATTCTCCGGGGGCAGCAACTTGTCGACGCGACGGCTGCGGATAAGCAAACATTGCAGCTCTTGCTCCAACGAATTGATCAATTGGAGGCTAGAGTCAAGCAATTAGAAGCGGCCAAGCAAGCTGCCCCGCTAAGCCTTCCTTCTGCCCCCGCCCAAACGAGTGCGCCGCCTGCAAGTGAAGCTGAGCTACAGGCGGACAACGCGGTGCCGGAGAGAATGGATTCCAGCAAGACATTGTTGCGCATGCGCGGTTTCGGCGATATCACGCTTCACGGGGATAGCCAGAGGCATGATACGACCGCCTTCAGCCTCGGCCAACTCAACCTTTTCATCACTTCGGACATCTCGGAAAAATTCAAGTTCCTCAGCGAGATTGTCTTTGAAGGTGGGCCGGACAACATTTTCGGCGAAACACGTGGAGAAAATAATGCCTTCGGCGTGGATGTCGAACGCATGGTTCTTCAGTATTCCCACAGCGATTATTTCAGGCTTGCTGTCGGCAGATATCATACCGCGATCGGCTACTACAATACGGCCTATCACCATAGCACTTGGTTTCAGACAACGACGGGGCGCCCCTTTCTCTTTCAATTCGAGGACCGCGGAGGAATTTTGCCGGTTCATACTGTGGGTGCGTCGGCGTCGGGCCTGATCCCCTCCGGCCATCTCGGCTTGCACTACGTCGCAGAGGTTGGAAACGGGCGTGCCTCGCGTTCCCCGATTACTGATGAACCGGTGCAGAATGTGGTTGACGACCAGAACCACAAAGCCTTCAACCTCGCGCTTTTCGCTCGTCCTGACGCCGTTCGTGGCCTGCAGGTAGGCTTTTCGGCTTACCGCGACCTGCTTGCGCCAGCAAATCTCCCAAGAATCGGAGAATCTATCTTTGCGGCACACGCCGTGTTGGTCCGCTCAAAGTTTGAATGGCTCAACGAAGTCCTGGTCGTTCGCCACGCCCCCAGCGGAACTCCCCGCGTATTCAATACCCCGGGCTTCTACACCCAGGTCTCAAAACAGTTCGGCTCCTATCGGCCTTACTTCCGGTACCAGTATGTGAACGCCCCTAGCACAGAACCCATCTTCCCCGATGTTGGATTGCGCCAAGGCCCTTCCTTCGGTCTCCGCTATGATGCTAGCGAGACGGTGGCTGTGAAGCTGCAATATGACTACACTGCCTTGCGAGGACAGCCGGCGGTCAATGCTCTTGCCCTTCAAGTTGGATTTACGTTCTAGAAGGACCAACGCATGCGTCGCCGGGCAGGTTTGCAGTTCATTTTGGCAAGTGCCGTTTTCTCCATTGCGGCGCTCTGCTTCGGGTCTGCGCCAAACTCCAGTTCATTGCCCAAGCCGCAGATTGCGTCCGAGCAAAATCTGGCCGTTGTTGTTAACCTCTCTAACCCGGTTCAGAATCTTTCTATGCCCGAACTGCGAAGAATTTTTCTGGGTGAGCGCAGTCACTGGCCAAATGGCCGCCGCATCACCCTGGTTATGATGGAAACCGGCCAGCCTGAGCGGGACGTCGTGCTTCGCGATATCTGCCAGATGAATGAGACCGATTTCAATAATCACTTCCTGCACGGCGTTTTCACTGGCGAAGTGTTTGTTTCACCAAAAACCCTGGCAACTCCCGTAGGTGTGCGCAAGTTCGTATTTAACGTGCCCGGCGCCATTGGCTATCTTCGTGTCTCGGATTTGGACTCCACGGTAAAGGCCCTTCGGATCGATGAGCGCGGTCCCGAGGATAAGGGCTACAGGCTTCACGTGCCACCACGCTCTTCCAAGTAAGTATGAACGGGCAAAACAAACGCGCACGCAGACGGACCTTGGCCGGCCCGGCTGCGCTGTTGGACCGTGTCTTGGTTCTTGCATCCCCCTACAATTCGTCCCTGTTGCTGCTCATCGTGTTTCTCGTGGTGGTCGTAGTTGGCCTATTCGTAATACGCGATCTTCACACCACCAACGTTGAGGCTCAGAAAATGTATGCTGGCTCTGTGCTGGGGCTGCACAGAATTGGTGAGTTGCAATACCAGGCGCAGGAGACACGCCGAAGTACTTTTTATGCCTTAACCACCAATGACAGCAATCTCCAACTGGAATATGCCGACCAGTCTCGCGAAGCGGATCGCCGCGTCCGACTATCTTAGTGTGCGCAATGAAGTGTTAGCTTCCATTCTTGAGGGCAGCACCAAAGAAGCGGTGAACCTGGATCTCCAGGGGGGGGTGCCGTCATTCGAACGTGTCCGTCAAGACTTGGAGGAAATCAAGCGGCTCTACGACGTGCAGGCCTCGGAGCAGCTCGCCAACGTCGCTGCCACCTCTCGCCGCACGGTCTTCAGGCTGATCGGTGTGCTCGGCATTACCTTGGCCTTGGCCAGCGCTTCCGTCTGGGCCATCCAGAGAAGCAAGATGCTGGGCGCGATTCAACTGGCCAAGCTACAAATGGAGTTTGTTGCCTCGGTCTCTCACGAGCTACGCACTCCCCTGACGGTTATCTCCTCCGCGGCGGACAATATTGCCGACGGTCTCGTGGGCGGGAAGGATCAGCTGAAGCGCTATGGCTCCGCAATCCAAAACCAGTGTCGGCAGATTACCGAACTTGTAAATCAGATTTTGCTGTTTGCCTCGACCAAAGACCGTAAGAACCGCTATACTCTGCGCCCACTGCAGGTGTCGCAAATCATCGATTCGGTGCTAGACAATACCGCGGAATTGGTAGAAGGAGCAGGCTTTGCGATTGAGCAACGCATCGAATCTGGTCTGCCCTCGGTTATGGGTGATTTATCCGCACTCTCTCAGTGCCTGCAGAACTTGATCGTAAATGCAGTGAAGTATAGTGGTGAGAGCCGGTGGATCGGTATCAGCGCCTTCGTCGAAAATTCCGAAGAGCGCAGCGGCAAGGAAATCAGGATCACGGTTCAAGATCGCGGTATAGGCATTGACCGTTTGGAGATGCCGCACGTTTTCGAACCCTTTTATCGCGGCGCGGCGGTCTCAGCTGCCCAGATTCACGGGACAGATTTGGGGTTGTCTCTCGCCAAGAGCATTGCCGAAGCCATGGGAGGAACACTTTCAGTGGCTAGCGAACTGGCGGTTGGGAGTGTTTTCACCCTGCGCTTACCAATTGCGGAGAAACAATAGTTGCAGATGGCGTCCGTCAATTCCGAACCAGATCCATCTATACGAAAATGAACGAGAATATTCTTTTGGTTGAAGACGAACAAGCATTGCGGATGACCCTGAGCGATCGTTTGCAAAGCGAGGGTTACGTCGTGGATTTCTCTTCCGATGGTGAACAAGGCTTTGAAAAGGCGACTACTCTGCCTTTCGACTTGATCATCCTCGACATCATGCTGCCTCGCCGCAGCGGCCTTGATGTCTGTCGCGACATTCGACTGGCGGGCTTGGTGACCCCAATTCTCCTGCTCACTGCTCGTGGTCAAACTGTCGACAAAGTGGTCGGTCTCAAACTAGGTGCGGATGACTATGTCACGAAACCATTCGACACCTTGGAACTCATGGCGCGCATCGAGGCCTTATTGCGACGCGCCCCCACACGAACCGGCCAGGGCATTCTGCAATTTGGCTCCATCCGCGTGGATATTCGCGGCACTCAGGTTACGCGAGATGGTAGTCCCGTTTATCT
>QHZC01000442.1 GCA_003224515.1 Acidobacteriota bacterium | reverse complement strand
GGAGCAGCATCTCCCCGGCGTTTGGGAGTTCCTTCGCCGCGAAGTTGCGGCCGGCCACCAAGGCTACGTCGTTTATCCGGTCATCGAAGAATCAAAGCTGGAGCTAAAAGCGGCCATGGAAGAATACGGGCGGCTATCCCGAGAGGTTTTTCCAAAACTCAAGCTTGGTCTCTTGCACGGCCGTCTCTCCAGCGACGAAAAAGAAGAGGTCATGCAGCAATTCCGCAAGAACGAAGCCCAGATACTCGTTGCCACTACTGTCGTCGAAGTCGGCGTCGATGTTCCCAACGCCACCGTGATGGTCATCGAGCACGCCGAGCGCTTCGGCCTTTCCCAGCTCCACCAGCTTCGCGGCCGCATCGGCCGCGGCGCGGAGAAATCACATTGCCTGCTCGTCTCGCCAGCACGGATGACCGACGAAGCTCGCGCGCGACTTGAAACCATGGTACGTACCTCCAACGGCTTCGAAATCGCCGAAACCGATCTGCTGCTCCGCGGCCCCGGTGAATTTTTCGGCACCCGGCAGTCCGGCGACCTGGGCTTCCATATCGCCAATCCCCGAACTCGCCCGCCGCGAAGCCTTCACCCTGGCCGCCGATTCCGCCCAGCAGGACACCATGCAGCGGCTGCTGCGCCTGCTCCCCGCCGAATGGCAGCGCCGCTACCACCTCGCCCGCATCGGTTGACGAGTCAACGTGATTTCACTTGTGCGATTTCTGCGTTATCAGACTTGTCGCAGATTGCCGAGTAAGCTCAGAATGTCATATGCACAAGCCTGGAAACCATTCTTGGTTTCGCGTCTCTTGGGCTAGCGCGCGCGGGTGCATGTTATTTGTACGCAGCCGATGAATGCCCTTAATTTCGCAGGAACACTTGTTTCCGTGATTCTTTGTCCGGCCCAACTTTTTTTCCTTTTTTGTATTGCATGCGAAGTAGTTGAGAGCAACGGCTTCGTTATGTAATCGATAGTTGGGGTCTTGGACGCGGCCATCTACGCGGTGATTGGAGGCCTGGTTGTGGCGTTGCGAAAGGGGACAAACTCACCGAGAACTGGCAACTAATAACTGCACTCATGCGCGTCATCGCCGGAATCTACCGAAGCCGCGTCCTGAAGAGCCTCAAGGGCCTCGCTCTGAGGCCCACAAGTGACCGCCTGCGCGAAACACTCTTCAACGTGCTGGCCACAAATATAGCCGGCTCTCGATTCATCGATCTTTTTGCCGGAACCGGCGCCATCGGCATTGAAGCCCTCAGCCGCGGCGCCGCCGAAGTCGTCTTCATCGAGAATCACGCCCCCGCCGCTACCTTGATTCGCCGCAATCTCGAATCGTTGGGCATCAACATAAGCGTGACCGTGCTTGCCGTCGATGCTCTTCGCGGGCTGGCAATGCTGGCTTCCCGGAGGAAGCAGGCTGAACCCGGATTTGACTACGTTTTTCTTGATCCGCCGTACGCTGCTAGCGAAGACTATGCGCGCGTGCTAGAATTTCTTGGTTTCGCCGACCTGCTCGCGCCCAGAGCGACGGTCGTCGCCGAACATCGCCGTAGTTTGGCCTTGCGCGAACAAGCCGGCGCACTGCGGAGGTTCCGCGTTCTAAGACAGGGCGATGCCGCCCTGAGTTTTTACCGCCGCCGTGGCGAGGCAGGCGGCGAAAACAACTCTGCCGAGTAAACCCCCGCAGGCGGAGTTTCTATGATGAGGTGCGTGCGATCGTTTCTTAACGGAAAGAAGCGTGCGCGCATCTCCCTATAGCTGAGAGGGAAAATTCTTTGAGCCAGGTCAGCAGGGCACTCGATCTCTTGGGCCAGGCCGCCAAGCCTGGTGCTCCCGCGCGTCTACTAGCAGGGAAAGAGCCGAAGCTGGAAGTCGCCTGGGGAAGTTTTCACCAGGGGATCGGCAGCAGCCTGAGCGCCGTCTTTAGCAGGTCAAGTGTCCCCAAGCGTTTTCTGGGCGGAGGATTCTTCAGAGATTGCCGGATTGAGCGACGCATTCCCCGCCGTGCTCTAGTTGCCGCCGCCTTGTGGCACTTCGTTTTTATCGTCATGCCGTTCCCGCAGCTCCCCGCTGCCGCGCGCCACTATTCCGCGTTCGATAACACCGAACTCACCTGGTCCGGGCCGATCAATGATTTTCCTTTGGTGCAGACGAAGGCTTCCAAAACCAAGCCGAGTCCGCGCGGCGAGCCTGTTGCCAAACCTCTCCCTCGCGAGGGCGCCGACGCATTCCATCCGCGGCAGCACATCCTGACCGATCCCGTACACCCGACGCATCCGCGCCAGACATTGATCAATTCCGCCGCTCCTCTGGAGCCGCCGAAGATTCTTCCGACCCTTCCCAATATCGTGCAATTCCAGCAGATGCCCGGCCCAGCTCGTCCGCGCCTGCAGATCAGCCAAGAAACACTCTCCAAGCTGCGCCCTCGTGAGCATCGCGCGGCCAAAGTAACCGAGGCGCCGCTGCCGGACGTTCCAGCCTTCCAGCAGAAACCGGCAGAAATCACACTGGCGGTCGCCGAAAACGCTCCCGCCCGGCCAAAATTGGAATTGAATGCCGGCGCCGCTCCGCGCCTCGCGTCGCGTGCACAAACTGGCGACGCGGAACCTGCCCCGGAAGTCGTTAGTGCCCAATCCGGCATGGCGAGCGGAAATGCCGCAACCTTCATCGCACTCTCCGCGGCACCCGGTCCCCCCGCTCCGGTCGTGCCGCCGCCGCAAGGGAATCTGGCTGCGCGCGTCTCCATCGCGCCCGAAGGCAAGCAACCCGGCGTGCCCGGAGGCTCGTCGAGCGGAATGTCCGACGGAGGCGCGGGCGGCGGGCCGGAGAGCAGCGGGGGCACCGCAACGGGCATGGGCAACGGAAAAAATGGTATGGACGTGAGCATCACGGGAGGGCACCCGCCGGCAAACAGTGGAATTTCCGGCCTCGGCGGACACCAGAAAATCAGCACACCCTTTCCGCATGCGCTGATCACCGGGCCCAATCCGCATACCAAGATCGACGATGTAGCCGAGAGAACCGGGCCGCCGAATTTCGCAGCGCTCCCGGCCGGGGCACAGCCCGAGCAGATCTTCGCCTCGAAAAAGATCTACAAGATGCTCGTAAACATGCCCAACCTGAACAGCGCGACGGGAAGCTGGATTTTGAATTTCTCCGAGCTGCGCATGAATTCCGAAGGACCTCGGACGGCTTCCTCGGACGTTTCCGCTCCTGGGCCTCTCAGGAAGATCGATCCGAAGTATCCGCCCACACTGATCAAAGAACGTGTGGAGGGCGAAGTCGTGCTCTACGCCGTGATTCGCCGCGACGGCTCGATCGATAGCATTCAATTGGTCCGTGGCATCGACGAGAAGCTCGATGCCAACGCCATGGAAGCCCTGAGCCAGTGGAAATTCCGGCCGGCCACAAAACAAGGAACCCCCGTCGAGCTCGAGGCCATCGTGCACATTCCTTTTCACCCACCGGGAGATCGTTAGGGACTCGGGGACCGCGAGTGCGATCCTTCCTTTCCCCGTTCTCCGGCAACCTGTAAATTCGGGGGCAAAGTTTCCGTGACTTTTACCAAACTGGCCGTAAAGCCCCGGCGTTCAGGCCGGGGATAGACGCTCCATCCTAGACTCCTCTCGTCCCAAAAGACCTAGGGCCGGACGGGCCCGATGTGGAGCCTGTGGAGATGCGGCGCAGTAAGGCTGATCTGTGAAGCAGGAACCCACCGAAGAGACCGGACTAAACATCCGGCTCCGTAGGAATCCTCGCCGCAAGCGGTGGGGAGGACGTCAAGAAATGCGATTTCAGGAAGTCCCTTTTTTTTCATATTCATGTGCGTCCTTGGAGCACGCCGCTGGATTGATCTGGAGGTGCTGGGATTAGGAACGTCCTTCCGCCAACTCCACCAACGCGTAGAGCGCGTGATTTACGGGCGTAGGCACGCCGAGCGCTGCGCCCCGACGGGAAACATAGCCATTCAGCGAGTCAATCTCCGTGCGCTTGCCGCGATTCAGGTCTTGTCCGGTCGAAGAAAGCGCCTCCGCCATCTGCGTGGCAATCTTGAGGGCGCCCGCCAGCGCGGCCTTAGGATCTTCCAAGCCGGATGGCTGGATTTCGTCGGCTCGCGCGACGGCCAAGACCTCATAGACCGCCGTTTCGACAACTTTCCAAGCGTCCGCGCTGGCAGCAATTTGCCCGTACTTCGCGCGGCCCAGCGCGGAGACGGCGTTCAGCGCGCAATTCCACACCAGCTTGGTCCAGAGCTCGCCTCGGATGTTCTCGGAAATCCGGCACGGCACATTCGCCCGGGAAAAAAGCGCCGCGACGCGTTCCGTCTTTTCCTCCCGGGGGCCGATCACCAAATCACCGCGGCCGACATGTTTCACGCGCCCGGGTTGCGGCACGGAAGCCGCGACGTAAACGACGGCGGGAAGCGCTTCGATCGCTGCTGCATCGCGAATTTGTTCCACGTTGTCCACGCCGTTTTGCAGGCTGAGGACTAGGGCGCCGGGAGCGAGCAACGGAGCCAGCGCGCGCGCCGTGGTCGCGTTGTCCGTAGTCTTCACACAAAAGAGCACAATTTCCGCGCCGCGGACCATGCTCAATTCCGTGGTGGCCTCTACCTGCACGCTTTCCTGAAATTGCAATGTATCGAGGAAAAGTCCGCTCTTCTTTACGGCTTCGACAAAGGCTGGACGCCCGATCATCACGACCGGCGCACCGGCGCGCGCCAGCAGTCCGCCGAAGTATCCACCGACGGCGCCGGCGCCCATGACGGCAATCTTTGGCCAGTTTTCCTGCTGGCTCACGGAGTAACCACGCTGATGAGCCGGTCGATGTCGCGCTCGGTGTTATACAAGTGCGGGGAAACCCGAATGTTGCCTTCGCGCAGGCTTACGACAACTTTCTCCTCCCGCAAATGATGGTAGTGCGCTGCTGTTTTCTCCGGGCTTCGTGCCGCAAAACAGCCGTACGGGCCGCGCCGCGCAGGATCCAGAGGACTCGCCGCCACAAAGCGGTCTTTCGGGAGGCGGTCGTACATCAGTTCGATTAATTTCCGGTTATGCGCCGCGACCAACTCCGGTCCCATGCGCACCACAAAATCCACCGACACGTCCATCGCCGCCAGATTGAAATTGAAATAGCTGGCCCACTCCGGCGAATCCCACCGCTTCGCGCTTGCCGCGGGCCTCGGGTCTTGAAAGTTCAACGCCGCGAAATTGTCTGAGCCCTCCACCGCCATCCAATAGAACGGTCCCGGCCGCAGGAGCCCAAGATGCTCGCTCTTTACCCAAAAGAATCCGGTGCCGAAAGGACTCAGCAGCCACTTGTAGCCCGCGGACACCAGAAAATCAGCTCCCAGCTGATTCACATCCATAGGCAATGCGCCGCAGCACTGGCTGGCGTCCAGCAATAGCAACGCCCCTTGTTT
>QHZC01000441.1 GCA_003224515.1 Acidobacteriota bacterium | reverse complement strand
GGCCGTCAATGAATTCAAGGAAGTTCTCGATATCGATCCCAACAATCTGAGCGCCATCGATGGCATCGGCTCTATCCTGTTCCAGATGGCCGGCACTCCCTAAGATCCCAAAAAGTTTGAGGAGTCCAAGACCTACCATCAAAAGCATATCGAGCTGAGGCCCAACGACCCCGAGCCTTATTACTGGATCGGCGTCATCGATTGGACGCTCGCTTACCGTGCCAATGGCGAGTTGCGTGCCGCCTACAACAAGGATCACATCAATAAGCAAGTGAGGGATGACGATCCGCTTCCCCCGGCCATTCGCGCGGAATACGCCACAAAGTATGGCGCCCTCGTGGAAGAAGGCATCACCGACCTGCAGAAATCCATTCAGCTCAAGCCTGATTACGACGACGCCATGGCCTACCTGAACCTCCTCTATCGCCGCAAGGCCGACATGGTGGAGTCCGCCGATGAGCGTGCCAGCCTGAAGAGACAAGCCGATGACCTCGTGGACAAGGTCAAGGAGATCAAGCAAAAGCGCGCCGAGCAGACCCAGCAACCGTCTTAATCTGAAAGCGCATTTCGTCTTTAATTAATCGATTCACCCAGGGCATCCACGGGGATGCCCTGTTTTTTTTGGGCTCTCCCGCATCTGCATGAGGCTGGAAGCATGACCCACAGGATCTGCGCTCTTTCCAAAACGGTCGGCGTGTATGCGTCTCGTCCCATTCTGGAACTCGCCACGCATCACGGGTCAATGGAGCACCTCTTCCCCATGGCCACCCGCTCTCGCAGGAGGCGCCCCTTCCGGCGTAAACTAGGACATGCCTTCGCCGAGCAATCTTCCGCTCAGCTTCAACCGTGACCGCGCGGTTCGCCAGCTCGACGCGCGCCTCGAAGAGTTGCTCGAAAAGCTCCGCAAGAACCGCCCCTCCGAAGATCCCTGGATGGTGCGCCGCGCCTATGAGATTGCCACCGAGCGCCACCACGACCAATTCCGCAGCTCCGGCGAGCCGTATCTCTCCCACCTGCTCGAAGTTGCCCACATCCTCGCGGACATGCGCCTCGATGCCACCACCCTGACCGCCGCTATTCTCCACGACGCCATTGAGGACACCGAGTATCCCGTTTCCCGCATCGAAGAGCGCTTCGGCGCCGACGTGGCCCATCTCGTAGAGGGGGTAACAAAAATCGGTCGCCTCAAGATGATGGCGCCCGAAGCGCGCCAGGCCGAAAACGTTCGCAAGATGCTCCTGGCCATGGTGAACGACGTTCGCGTCGTTCTCGTTAAGCTGGCCGACCGGCTCCACAACATGCGCACCCTCGAATACCTCGAACCCGAAAAGCAGCAGCGCATTTCGCGCGAAACGCTGGACATCTACGCGCCCATCGCGCTCCGCTTGGGCATGAGCGTGGTTCGCGGTGAGCTCGAGGACCTGGCATTCCGCTATCTCGAGCGGAAGTCCAGGCCACCATTCAGACCAAGCTCGTCGAGGCTAGTATTCCCGCCGAGCTCGAAGCCCGCGTCAAAGGCTTGTATTCCGTTCACCGCAAACTCATCCGCCAGGAAATCGGTCTCGGCCAAGTTTACGATCTGCTCGCCGTGCGCGTCATTACCGATTCGGAGCGCAACTGTTACGCGGCGCTCGGCGTGGTCCACCACATCTGGCGTCCTGTCCCCGGGCGGTTCAAGGACTATATCGCCATTGCCCGGCCGAATCTTTATCAGTCGCTGCATACCACCGTTTTGCATGGTGGCCAGCCCTTCGAGGTGCAAATCCGCACACAGGAGATGCATCGCATCGCGGAGGAAGGCGTCGCCGCGCACTGGAAATACAAATCAGGAAAGCCGTCGTCGGAGGATGACGATCAGCGCATCGCCTGGATGCGGCAGCTCATCGAATGGTCCCAGGAGCTTCAGGAACCCGGAGAATTTCTCTCCACGCTGAAAGTAGATCTCGCGCCCGTGGAGGTTTACGCGTTTACACCGAAAGGCCGCGTGCTGGAACTTCCGCGCGGCGCTACCCCCGTTGATTTTGCTTACATGGTGCACACTGAAGTGGGGCACCAATGCGTCGGCGCAAAGGTGAACGGCCAGATGGTGTCGCTTCGCCATGAAATCAACAGCGGCGACGTGGTTGAGATTCTCACCCAAAAGGGCCATCGCCCGAGCCGCGATTGGCTCAGTTTTGTTAGGTCGTCCTCGGCGAAGAGCAAGATCCGCCACTGGATTAACGAGCAGGAGCGCGAAGAGGCCACGGAAATGGGTAAGCGCCTGCTCGAAAACGAAGCCCGTCATTTCGGCCGCAGCCTCAAGAAAATTCCCGAGGCCGACATCCTCAAATTTGTTTCCGATTGCGGTCTATCCAAAGTTGAGGATCTCTTCGCCGCCGTCGGTTTCGGAAAATATTCCGCTCGCCAAGTCCTCACGCGCGTTCTCGGAGAACCGGAGAAATCCACCGAGACCGAGACCATCGATGCCAAGCCCACTCTCGTCAAGACCGTCAAACGCATGCTCGCCAAGTGTTGCAATCCCATTCCGGGCGATGAAATCGTCGGATACATCACCCGCGGCCGCGGTGTCGCCGTGCACACTCGAGCGTGTCCCAACGTCCAGAATCTCATGTACCAGACCGAACGCCGCATCGCCGTCGAATGGGGCGGCGGATCCGAAGCCAAGTTTCCCGTCCAGCTCACCATCCGTGCGCGGGACCGCGCCGGTCTTCTTGCCGAAATCACCGCTGTCATCAGCGGCGCCGGTTCCAACATCCACAACCTCGAAAGCCGCCCCGATCGTACCAATGCGCGCATTGACGCCAACCTCGAAATTGCCGACAAGCGCCAGCTCGAAACCATCCTCGTCAATATCCGCAAAATTTCCGGCGTTTTCGGCGTCGAACGCGTGTACCAGCCCGGCCACTAAAATGTTCCAAGCTCGCACTTCACACCACGCGGTATTTAGCGCCGCTGAAATGTTCTTCCGGCCTTTCGCCCGGTCGCGCCACCTGTCCTTTCGCACGGGTACCTCGGACAGCACATCCCGCCTCCGCGCCAGCTCGCCCCGATAAGATAGAGTCATGCGGTACAAGCTCCTGCTTCTCGCCGTGTTCGTCCTCTTCCGGATGAGCGCGTGCCACCAGCATCCGCTCACGGATTATCGTCCGCTCGATCGGGCGGGGATGTGGTCCAGCAACGTCGAGCAGCTCAAAACCTTGAACACCTCGGATACGGAAGTCGCGCAACTCCTAAAGTTGAAGCAAGCCGGGATCGGTGACGATGCTTGCGTAACTCTGATTACCGAAGCGCACAAGCGCCAGCATCTGTTTACGAGCGCCGATTCCGCAATCAACCTTGCGCGTGCGGGTTACACCGAACCGGTGATTCTGGAAATTGCGAAAATGGAGCAGCTGGATATTATCAGCGGTGATGCCGTGATGCTGCGGCTGGTCGGACTTTCCGATTCCGCCGTCGATTTGATTTTGCATAGAAGATTGAAGGGCCAGGCCACCATGAGCAGCGCGGAAATCGGCCGTCTGAAAAATACTGGACTCGCCGAAAAACAAATTCTTGAGCGCATCAATCAGGGCATGACAGACACGCAGGCCGACAAGGAAGCTTCAGTTCGCGAGGCCACGCGCAATCACGCGAACACGGGTTTTGTTCGAACGCGCGGCCGCAAGTCGCGCTGATCTTGAACTGCCCATCTCTTTCCAAGAGTTGAAAGCGGCAAGCCGCCGCGGACCGCAATCGCCGGGACTTTTACGCGCTGCTTTTGCTTCTCACTGTTCCTCGCTACAATCAAATCGCTTTGACCACGCAGCTGTGTTTGCGTTTCCTGTTCGCGCCGCTCCTCGCGGCCTCCGCTGTATTTGCGGCGGGGTGCGTCGCGCCGCTCGGCCCCGGCTACACCATCGAGAGCCAGCAAATCCGCCTGCAATTCGTTGCGGCTCCGGAGTCGCGCATTCGAATTGACGCGGAATACCTGCTGAAGAATACCGGCAACCAGCCGCTCAGCGAGCTGGAGTTGCGCCTGCCAGGGCGGCGGCGTTTTCATTTTGATGAGCCTCGCGCAACATGGGACCGAACGACACTCACATCCGGAATCTCGACCGAGAATCCGCGAAACGCACTGATTACTCTTCCGCAGCCGTGGACTATGTCGGCGCACCACACTTTGCATCTTTCCATGGAGTATTTACCGGCGACCGCGGGCGAAACGGCTTTGAGTTTTTCCGGCGATGCATTTTTTTTGCCGGCGGAAGGATGGAGTCCGGAATTGCTGCCGGCGCGTGGCCTCTTCGCTACGGGTGGGGTACCGCCAAAAAAATGGGAAATGAGCGTGCGCGCGCCGGAAGGATTTCTGGTTCACACCAGCGGCCAACAAACGAAAACTTCGCGCCGGGGCGGAGAGTTAATCGTCCGTGCTTTACAGGGAACGGGCGATCACTATCCCTTCGTGATTGCGGGACGTTACAGGTCCGCGCAAATCGGCGCAGGCAAAGAAAAGATTTTTCTGTGGACACACAAAGCACAGGGCGCAGCGGACGCGCGCGGCGTAAGCGATGCGCTTGTTCGAACGGCAGAGGCCTATGACCAGGTCTTTGGAGCGCGATGCCCGGTGGCCGCGGGATGCTTCACGCGCTCGACTCGAGCAAGAACGTTGGTGCGGGACGACGAGCAAGCGGAACCCAACACAGCAGAGATGGTTTCCATGGATACCATGATGGTGGACCTCGGAAGTGGAACGCCGAAGCTAGCGGCGGCAGCCGCTCCTTCGCTCGCGTCGAGCTGGCTGGGCTATGCGCAGAATCCCGGATTTTACGAGCAGGAACCGCCGCTCTCCGCTCTTCCAGCGTTTGCGGCATCGATTGGACAGGCGGCCGCGGAGGGAACAGACTCGCGCGCGGAAACGATTCGCCGCGCGCTGCGCTTGATCCCGGAAAAAGCAACGGCTCACCGGCAGGAAGATCCAACGGTTGTGCGAGTGAAGAGCTTTGTATTCTTTTATGCGTTGCAGGATCGGTACGGACGGGAAGTGTTTCGAAAGGCAATCAGTCACATGTTGTATGCTCGCAGGGAGCGCGGGTTCGAACTCCGAGACCTGATTGCGGCCTTCGAGCAGGAAACGCATCAGAATGTTGCGGAGTTCGTGCGGTTGTGGATGAAGCGTCCGGGGGTGCCCAAGGAATTTCGCGCGCGGTATGGAGGCGCCGCGGCGGCGGCGACGCAATCTGAAAAGGAGGCCGCACCATGAGAGACGTCATTTTAACCGACCGGGGGCCAAAACCGATCGGACCGTATTCGCAGGCCATCCGAACGAATGGATTTCTGTACCTCTCGGGGCAGGTGGCGCTGGATCCGAAAACGGGCGAGATGACGGGGGCGGACATTCGCCAGCAGACGGATCGGGTGCTCGAAAACGTGAAGGGTATTCTGGAGGCGGCGGGTTCGAACCTCCATCACGTCGTGAAGACGACGGTTTTTCTGAAGGACATGAACGAGTTTGCAGCCATGAACGAAGTGTACGGCAAGTATTTCGCGTCGGCCCCGCCGGCGCGCTCGACCGTGCAGGTGTCGCGTCTTCCGAAGGACGCGCTGGTGGAGATTGAAGTGATTGCCGGGTTGTAGTCCTGAGTGCCAGATTAAGAAAAGAGCAAAGCAAAAAAATTACCCACGCTTCGAAAACTAACCCCGAAGGTTCCGAGCACCTTCGTTAATTGCTCTTACTGAATTAATGAAAATGGCATCCTATCCGCCTGCCAGGCCATGAGAAAAGAATTCGAACCAGGGAGCGGCCCGCCGAGCGAGAACAGCTCTCTAGGGTAACAGTGAGAAATTCACCATAATCGTTGTGTCGACTTCGATGGGCTCTCCGTTCAGCAGCGTCGGACGGTAAATAGACAAAGAGCTAGCGCATTTTCATGACATCTGGGTCCATCAAATTCAGCCACAACTCGCGCGGCTCTCGACCCGGGGACGGCAGGTTATTGTAGAGAACAGCGATCACGCGATCGACCCGGACGCAGTGTTCAAGGACATTCAGATGGTTATGGAGATTCGCGGGAAGTAGAGAAACGAGCGAAAACCCGTGGGCATTAACGCGCTGTGGAGCAGGTGCCGAGTACCTACGCTCAATCAAAGGCATTTACAGTAAGCGGGAAAACTCACGGGCGGTCGGGGCTTACGAGGGATTCGTGGACGGTCCACACCGTGACCGCAGTGGTGATGGCCACGGCGTACCAGATGAACCTGCTCTTGGCGGCCTTGATCGGCGATCCGCCATAGCCCTTGCTGCCGACACCGCGCGGTCCCTGCGGGTCGGCAGCGTTAGGATCGAGAACGATGCGATAGGCAGCGCCTTCCGGAATCTCGCGCACGTCATCTTCGACGGCGATACTCAGCGACCCGCGAGTGCTCTTGACGAACAATTCCTTCGCATTCAAGACCGTAACTTGTCCGATGGTGGGCTGGTTGGTGTTCGGGCGGATCACGGCAGAAGCCACGTGCAAGGCAAAGGCTTTCGAATTGGCGGTCGAAAAAGTAGCGGAGCCGATAGTAAGAGTTGCCGCAGGATTGGCGTCCTCCTGGGAGAACGTGGCGCTGCTCGCACTGGAGAGCAGCAGCCGGGCGGCTCCCGCGCGGACCTGGACGCTTCCGGTCTGTTCGGTGCTGAGTCTGTCGCCGCCAAAAACAGTCGCGCCAACGGACGCTTGGGCGGCGCCAACATGGGCGCGATCGGCGTAGACGACAGTTCCGAGCGAAGAGGAAGGAGCGGCCCAGACGGGCGTGGTCAGGAGCGAAAGAGAGACGAGCAGGGCAAGGATGTTTTTCGTAATCGAAATGCAGTCATTACAACCACTGACTGCGAAGTAGTTCATGCTGCTGGTGACCGTGAGACGGTCAACGCGCAGGCGCTTCATTAAACGCCTCCAAGACGGCCACCGGAAGAATACTGAGTAAACTTCGTGTCGTCAATCGGTAAACACTTTTTGAAAAGAAAAAGTCGCGCCCTCCGAGCGCGAAAGGAGTTTGCTGGCCGATGAGGCGTTCCGCTGCTACAATGCAAGCAAAAGATGACCGACTGGAAACAGATTACCGCTCGCATCCGCCGCGCGCGCACCAGCAAGGATCCCGCGGGGCAACTTTCGAATCTTTACCAGAAGACGCGAGACGCCATGGTGGCGTTCGAACTGGCTAAGTTTTTCGAAACTTCCGGGCAGAATGCCGATGCCGCTAAATGGTATTCCGCGGCGGCCGAGAGATTCCGCCGCTCGGATTGGAAAGTCAAGGCGCAAGAAGCTGCGGTCCGTCTTGGCGGCGCGCCGGGCGAGATTCCGCTGCAAGCGGGGGCCCCGCCGATGGAGGAGATTGTTTTGACGCCGCCTCCGGTTTCCACGCCGGAGCCAGGTTTGCCATTCGAACAGCGTCCGTGGTGGTCACCAGCGAAATTCAGCAGGCGGCGGAAAGTTTAGTGAACCCCCCACCCTCTCCCGGGCCCGAGAGAAAAAGTCGTCACCGGGGACGCCGCGGGGGCCGGAACCGGCGCAAGGGCAGCAACGGCCAGGAAGCGGCAGTTACTCCCGGTCAGCACTCTACGGAAGCGCCCGCACCACGTCGCGGATTGCCTCCTGCGGTCTTCAATGAATCGGCCGAGCCGGCCCCTCCCCGAGTGACGCACAGCCGCGCAATCCCCAGCCTGCCGATTGAGCCAATTGGGGAGCCGGGCGGAGCGAGCGTGAAGGGCCGTTACGGCGATCCCGGGCTCTCTTCGCGAATTTCCTTGTTGGAGATGCAATTCCGCAGACTGATGACCTGCCCGCCCGCCAAACTGGAAGAAGCGGATCACGCCCCGGCAGGACCGGGTGTATTTGTCCTCACGGATTCGGACCTGACGAGCTATTACTACGTGGAAGCTTGCCAGACGCTGCGCATTGCCATCGGCAACTTATTGCGGGGCGGCTCAAGCCGGCGCGGAGCGGATTCGACCAAGCCGCAGCTCGCACAGTACCTCGGAATTCCTGAAACGCGCGTTGCGAAGTATCTGGCGGAACACTGCGTGGTGCGTTGGCTGCAGCTGGATGAAGGCGCGTCGAATTTTGCGCATTTTGTCATCGCCGTCCTGCGGCCGGCCCTCAACGAGTAGGAAAGCCTTCGGCCAGCAACGCCCAGGAATCTTCCGTAGAAGTCGAAAAGTTCCAGCCCATTTGCAGTCCCAGTGACCCCCTTTTGGGGACTCGAATAATGGCCATTTGATGACTCGGATTGCCATTCAACCCTCAATTAGGACCGTTCGGCACAAGCCGCTGGCGTCCGCCCCGCGTAACCGTCAAACTATAGGAGTCCAAAGACTTAGATGTACCTGGTGTTCATGGTACGGTTTTCAGGCACGCAAAGGTGAGCCCGGGGGCAGTCGTTTGGGCTAGGCTCCAACGATTGGTTGGGCTCCGTTAAACTCAAGGACCAAGTGGCAGGCATTTTGGAAAGTGGAGGATAGAGGTTTATGCCGAATACGGTAGGCACGCAAATCGCGAGGACGTTTGATTGGGTTCTTTGCAAGGCGGCTGGAATCACCTTTGACACCATCCAGTACTTCAACAAGCGCAATCCCAATCCTTCGGTGACGCCGAAGTGGTCGGATAAGCCGCTGCTGAAATCCTGGGAGAAGAGTAAGCCCACGCTGGGCTTTCCGCGGCAGACCGATTCGCTATGTCCCGCTTGCGTGAAAGAAGCGCGCGAAGCGATTATCGCCGGGAAGAAAGATTGGCGCGACCTGATGCACGAGAAGGTCGGCGAGATCAAAGCACAGATCATCGAGCGCGACGGACAGGTGTGGATGGTGAAGGACTGTCCGCTGCACGGCCACTATGAAGACATGATGGCTGTCGATTCCAAGTGGCTGAGCTGGATCGAACGCCAGTACCCGGGCCGCGATATTCCCGCCCACAACGACGAAGACCTTCACAAGCATGGTTCCTCGACAGTGCGCTATGGCCGCGGGTCTGTACTTACTGTCGACCTGACGAATCGCTGCAACATGATGTGCGATCCGTGCTTCATGGACGCGAACCAGGTTGGTTACGTGCATGAGCTTGGCTGGGAAGAGATTAAGGAAATTCTGGACAATGCGCTGAAGATCAAGCCGCGCCGCCAAATGTCCGTGCAGTTCAGCGGTGGCGAGCCGACGATGAGCCCGTATTTCTTCGATGCCGTGGCCTACGCGCGCAAGATCGGCTACAACAGCGTGCAGGCCGCGACCAACGGCATCGAGTTCGCCAAGAGCAAGGAGTTCTGCAAGAAGGCGTTCGAAGCGGGCATGCGCTATGCGGACTTACAGTTTGACGGCATCGGTAACGATGCCAACAGCCACCGGCAGATCGGTAACTTGTTCGATGTGAAGTTGCGGGCCATCGAAAACATGCACGAGGCAGGCATCGAAATCGTGCTCGTCGTGACCATCGTCAATAACGTGAACAATGATCAGGTGGGCACCGTCGTGAAGTTCGCGATGGAGAACCCCAAGAAGATCGCGTTTGTCAGCTTCCAGCCGGTTTCGTTTACCGGACGCGACGAAGACATTACGCCCGAGCGCCGCTTGCGCCAGCGCTACACGCTTTCGCACCTGGCGAAAGACGTCAGCAACCAGGTGGGCAAAGTCGAGCCGAGGCGCGACTGGTTCCCGATTTCGTTCGTCAGCACGTTTGCCGGATTCTCGGACATGGTGAAGGGGCAAGACTCGCAGTGGGGTTCGCTCTCTTGCGGGTGCCACCCGAACTGCGGAGTGGGCACGGCGCTGATGATCAACAAGGAGACCAAGGAATGGGCTCCCGTTCCGCGATTCCTTGATGCCGTGCAACTTACGAAAGACGTCACCGACATTA
>QHZC01000443.1 GCA_003224515.1 Acidobacteriota bacterium | reverse complement strand
TGGGTCGCCATGCGCGCGTACATGTCCACCGCTTCGGACAATTCTTTCTTGGGGATGCGCTCTTCGGAGGTGTGCGCGACATGAATGCTGCCGGGCCCGATGAGGAAGGGCTGCCCCCAGGTACCTTCGAAACTGGGGATGTCCGTCGTGAAGGCCACCACGGTTGTGGGCAAACCATCTACCTTCGCCAATTGCATGGCTGGTGTGTAGAAGACCTCGCGTGCTTCGGCGCGTCCGGCAGTTGCGGCGGAGACGGCCTCGCGAAGCTTCCTGGGATCGCCGACGGTGCGAAACATGATTTCCGATTCGGCGTGGTCGGCGACCACGTTGGGTGCGCGGCCGCCAGCGATCGTGCCGATATTCAACGTGCTGTTGCCGAGCAAAGCGTCCTCCGGCAGCGGAATCTGGCGAATGTCGTGAAGAACATCGAGCAAGGTGTGGATAGCGGAATGGCCGAGCTCGGGATAGGCAGAGTGCGCGAGTTTTCCGCGAGCGGTAATTTCGTAGCGCAGCGCGCCTTTCGAACCGAGAGCCAGACGGTTCTGTGTGGGCTCGCCATTGATGAGGAATCGCGACCCGCGCGGAGTCGCGGCGGCGGCTCTTGCTCCGGCGCTGTTGCGTTCTTCGCCCACGACGAAGAGCAAAGCGATATTGCGCGTGCCGGCGGCGAGCAGTTTTTCTGCGGCGGCAATCATCGCCGCGATAATCCCCTTGGCGTCGCAGGAACCGCGGCCCCAAATGAATTCGCCGTCTTCGCGCGAACCAAAAAAGGGCGGAACGGTATCCATGTGCGTGGAGAGTGTGACGACGGGTTCACCCCAAGAGGCAAAGAGATTGTCACGGTTGGGCTCAGCGGGAATGCGCTCGATGCGGCCGTCGTGGCGCGCGGCGAGGGCGGACAAATGCGCGAAGAGGTAGTCGCCAACATTTTTCTCGTGGTTGGTGGTCGACTCGATGTCAACGAGCGCGCGTGTCAGTTCGAAGAGATTCATTCGAATCAGGCATTTCTGGATGAGCGAAACGAAAGGGAGGAACCGCGAGGATACAAATCGAGGCTGCTGCCTCTCGATAGCGCTTCATCCTAATGAACGGATGACAGTGAACAGGCCTTAGACCTATTCCCCAACCGCTGCGGTTTCAGCTACCGCTGCGATTTCGGCGGACAACAGAAGGGCCCCTTTTGCACCGGCGTCCGAAGCTGATCGGAATTGCCTGCCCGGCTACTCATGGCCTCCGCACCTCTACCAAGACAAGTCAAGTTTAGCGGAGCTTGGCACTAAAAGCGAACGATATTTAAGATGAGCTAAGAGAAAACGGGGCAAGAACGCTTGAAAGATGCCATCCGCGACGGACCTCCGCTAGGCGCGAGGCCTGGAAGCTCTCAAGCACATCGAATCGAACCATCTTGGGCGGTGCGAGAGAATGCCATTAGGACACCATGACCGAAGAGCAAGAGAACTTCGCGTTGCGGAAAACTGGTCTCGACTGACCTTGTGAGTCCCCACCGCCTCCACTCGCAAGCCGCAAGCGGTGCCGACATTGTCATCTCATAACTCAAGGGGCTTCAGGGGAACGTGCTGGGAGGCGACCAGGAGTTCGCCGGTGAAGACGGACTCGGCCGGGCGACGCTTCAGTGCTTCTTCGGCGGAGAGGCGAACGAGATCGGGGTTGTTGTTTTCCTCGGAAACGTGGGCGAGGACGAGGTAGCGCGCAATGGCGTCGAAGCCGTCGGGGTCGCAAAGATATTCGCTGACGGCATGATTCGAAAGATGGCCGGTGCGGCTGAGAACGCGCTGCTTTACGACCCAGGGATACGGTCCAACTTTCAACATATCGAGATCGTGATTGGATTCGAGGACCAGGCAATCGGCGCCGCGGAGATGAACTTTGACCAATTCGGGCATGTAGCCGAGGTCGGTGACGATGGCCATCTTTGCGCCGTTCGAACGGAAGGTGAATCCGATCGGATCTGCCGCGTCATGAGGAATCGCGAAGGCGTGGACGTCGATATCGCCGATAGTGAAATGCTGGCCGGGGTGAATCGTTTCAACGCGGTTAAGTCGCTTGCCGAAAGTTTCCGGAAGAATGCGCTGCATAGCATCCATGGTGGGATCACTGACGTAGAGCGGAGCCTTCCACAGGCCAAGCATTTGCGGGAGACCGTTGCAGTGGTCGGTGTGTTCGTGGGTGATGAGGATGCCGTCGATGTGGTCGACAGTTTTTTCTACGGCCGCGAGGCGCGCGAGCGTCTCGCGTTTGCCAAGACCGGCGTCCACGAGGAGGCGGGTGCGCCCGGTCTCGAGCAGCGTGATATTGCCCGAACTGCCGGACGCCAGGATGGAAACCCGCAAGCCGATCGCTTCCCCCTCAGAGATACAGCGCAAAGAGATTTTTAGAATAATGCCACAAATGCCCAACGAGATGCCCAACAAAATCGCAATCCGCCGCTACCGAGCGGATGTGGTTCAGACCAGGGCCGGTTTGCGGCATCGGGGAGCATCCGTGGCGGCGCACGCCCCAGCGCCTCTGCAGCGGCAACGGTGTTATACTCCCGCGGCGCACCATGGAAAAGTACGATCTTATCGTGGTCGGTTCCGGGCCGGGGGGCCAGCGAGCCGCGATTCAAGCGGCGAAATTTGGAAAGCGAGCCGCGCTCGTTGAAAAACTGGAAGTGATCG
>QHZC01000440.1:3421-3969 GCA_003224515.1 Acidobacteriota bacterium | reverse complement strand
GTGTGGGGCAGGAAACTCGGGCAGCTCCAATCGGGCCGACATCGTCTTGCAAACGGAGGAGCCTGGTTCGAACCGAATTGGACCGGAGTTTCCACGGCGCCTGTCGATCCGACCCTCGCTGTACTTCACAATCGATGATTCGGCTGGTAGCCCGCTCGCCATCCTGGTCAATTACGCTTGCCATCCAGTTGTGTTTGGCCCTGACAATCGGCTTTATTCTGCTGATTTCCCAGGTGCGATGACTCCAGAGGTTGAAAGAACCTTTTGACGGCAAGGCGCTGTACTTCTTCCTTCAGGTTGGCGATGTTGATATCAACTCCGATTATGGGGTAACTCCACCTCAACAAGGTGCGGCCGAATTTTGCGAACGAACCGGGACTAAACTTGGGCGCGTCGCCGCCCAAGTTGCTCAGCAGATTCACACCGTTGCCCGAGTCTGCAGTTTGCCCAAGATGCGATTCCTTTCGGTCCCGTTGGGATGCTCAGCAATGGCGAGCGGACGATCCGCAGGCCAGCCCTTCGATCGCCAGCAAGACTCAGCCCGAGTA
>QHZC01000440.1:0-3408 GCA_003224515.1 Acidobacteriota bacterium | reverse complement strand
GCTTGGGAATGCTACAGGTGACGACGATTTTATCGTCGGCAACCGACAGTGTCGCATTGTTGAATGCATTGTTTCGCATTGTTTATATTGGGATCAGAAGATCGGGGCCAGTTGCTGGAACAACGGCGGCAGGACTCCGCTCTGGTTCTTCCAGAAGATCAACTAACGGCACAGTATGAGACCACGCACTGGCCTGCCGAAGTTGCCAACGGGCACCGCGCCGAACTGGCGGATGTTAAGGAGAGATGGAAAATGCCTTACGATATGAAGTAATTTGCGGCAATAGGAGGCTAGCGTGAGATCGAGAGAATTCAGGTCCCGAGAGACGTTGCAGGATTCGTTTGACCGCGCAGAGACAGTACGACAATTTTTGTAAGATCCTTCGGTTCCTCGACTCTGACAACTTTGAACCCCGCAGCGGAGGCGCTCGCAAGTCCAGGTTTCGAGTCCTCGAACACGATTCCCGTACCCCGAGCTCCTGCGCAACCAGCAGGTACGGATCGGGAGCGGGTTGATGTGCTGTCACGTCTTCTCCGAAAACCATGGCATCGAATGGCTCCACTTTGGATCGCTCTGAACTAGTCACCAGTCCCGGGCGATATGCACCCAGCGTCGTCAGCTGTGATCGTCAATATGAGTTTTCTCGCCAGAACCTCGAACGCAAGCGCGTGGTTTGCGAGTGGTCACTTGCGGAGATTCCGATCCCACAAGAAACGAGGAAGCAAAGTTCCCATGACTTCCAGTGGAGGAATTCAGTATCGGCGAGCACTCCGTCGTAGTCAAAGACTAACGCTTCTCGCATTTCGTCCCTAAGACCTTGTAGTCCTTCGGGCTCTCCTATTGATGTCGCCATTATCAAGATCCACTTTTAAATTAATGCAGCAGTTCGCGAAAGTACGCGTCGTCTTGTGGATTCGCTAGATCAGTCGTGTCGCCGAGAACGTACCGATACTGAAAGGGCGGACCAAGAGCAACAACGCGACTCATCCAGTTCGTCGGATCCGTCCACAAAACCTGGTGCGTTCCCATTGCTTTCACCAGGTCGTTAAGATCCCAATGGAGCACAAAATTTGGTATAACTGCATCCCACAAGTCGGTGGTCATTGAGTTTTCTAGCGCTGCGCGCAGACTGTAGGGTGTCCTGTCGAGCCAAATCTTGCCAATCCGCGGGTCAGCCGCAGCTGCGAGCAAAAGCCAGATCCCTTTTACGCCGCGAGCGGCGCCGCGAATTGAGCCAGGATCGACATCAGGATGAGCCGCCAGCAGGTCAATGCCGCGTAATATGTCGTGAGCTCGCAATGCCGGTAAGTTACGGCCGATCAGGTTAGCCTGAAGGTTGGTCACCCAGTCCCCGGTAGATGGGCCTGTATCGTTTTTCATGGAAGACGTGCGAGGCTCCATCTTAAGCACTACTCGACCCAGCTTGGCCATTTGTTCTGCCATCGTGGCTGTCGGCATGACACCGAAATATTCGTTTCCTTTCACCATCAGCACGGCTGGTTTTCGTCCGGGAGAAGACGGGATATACAACGTGGCGTCAAGCCATATTCCCGGATCACTTTCAAACGTTATGTGCTCTTGCCGGCTTTCGGAGTCGTTCACTTCATTCAAAATCTTCACCGCTGGTGCGGAGCCATCGGTTGGAATTTTCAGATTACGCAGCTCAGCCATCAGCTCAAGGACCGTGCCCGGGTGCTCCTTGGCGTGAAAATCAACTAACAACTGTTGGTAGAGTTTTCGGCTGCCTGCTTCATTCTCAACATTGCCGCTGGCCGTCACCAGCAGCTCATGGTTGGTATACATCTTCAGGGGCTGTTCGTGGAAGTCCCCCTGGCCGTTTTTAAGCCAGCGAATCATCCACTCATAGACGGCTTCCCGACTGACGACGGGCATGCCGTGCCAACCCGGTCCCACCAAGAAACCTACATTGTCTTGGGCTTCATATATGGAGTACCACTCCCGAGCTTCCTCGTAGACGAGCTGGACTCCCTCGTGGATAAAGTTGTATTGATCGTGTTCGGTGGCCTGGAGTAGCCACGGCGTCGGGGCTGACAGTTCGACGAAATCGGCCGTGTCCAAACCGCTCGCTAAAAAGCGGGGGAAGACCATTTCGGCATCAGGACCCCCCGTGCCCTCAGTGGGAAACAACAACTGGAAAGAGGTAGGATAACAGCCGGGAATGACGACTTTGAGTCTCGGGTCGAGAGCTCCAGTGAAGGTTGTCAATGCGCCTCCGCCTGAGCAACCTGCGGCTCCTAGGCGTGAGGCGTCCACATCAGGCCGGCTGGCAAGATAGTCGAGGGACCGCATCGCATCCCAAATGAAGTAACGAGCCAGCCCCTCACCAATCAATTGGGCCTGGGCTCCCATCTCAATATGCTCAGGAACGGACCAGCCCGCCAGGGGTGCGTGCAATTGCCGGCTATAGGTTTGTTCTCTCTCGCCTTGCCCGATGGGATCAAAGCACAACACGACGAACCCTTTCATGGCCAGATTGGCCGCGATTCTCTGGTTCTCGGGTTTCCCTTCTTGGGTATGGCCGGCTTGCAGAAGCACGGCCGGGTAACGGCCTGGGCGGTTCGGCCGATAGAGATTGGCGGTAACGTAAAAGCCCGGCAGACTTTGGTAAATTAATTTTTCGATAGTGTATGAATCATTGCGGAGCTGGCCGATGACTCTGGAGTTTAACGGTCCCTTATAGTCGGGCAGCCCACCCAAGATGTCTAGAAGTCTTGTGTGGACCACTTGCTTCCGGTGTTCCGCCTGAGCGACAGTGTGGATTTCACGGATTGTCTCCGCTCGCTGTTGTAGTTCCTGTAGGGCGATTTCGTTCATCCAGGACAGCACAGGATCCTGCGGAGTTTCCTGTGCTGACAGCGACGAAAGAGCCAAAAAGATTGCAAATATCAATATCGAGACGGGGCGTTTCGTCGGGAGTTGCAGTGGGCTCGGCGTATGCTTCCTGTTATAGAGGTGGAGTGACATCGGTTACCCTCGCATCTGATCTTTTAAGCCCAACATTGATGCATCTCGAAAGAGTGGAATGCCAACGCTTCCTCTCCGAGAATTGAGATTCATTGATCCGTTTTATTAACAATCAACAAGCAAGCAATACTTCGCCCTCAAGGGTCAGTGCAAAACCGGCCATGCAGGGTCACTTCAAAACCGGCCATAGCAGGCCCGGAACTTTAGACGTTGTACCTATCGGAGATCTTTCCTGCAAGTCTCATTTCAGACATTTTTGGTTATAAACTCCTTTCCCTGGTGGAAAGTCGAAAAAAGATCGTTTTAGAGCCCTGTAGGCGTATTTTCTCGAAGGCGGCCATGGTTTAGGTCGTGGCTTTTCCGCCATTTTGTTCGGCCTGCAACTTGGTTCTCCAACTCCGCGGCCCGCATTTTAGGATATGG
>QHZC01000439.1 GCA_003224515.1 Acidobacteriota bacterium | reverse complement strand
TTTACATGCACTTGGATTCGTCCCGTCCGATAGGACGGCATGAAGGCGACCGACCCCTCGACTTTCGCCACGGCCGACAGCTTCAAGGAAATCTATTTTCGAGGAGCTTGCCCGCTAACCGCCCAGTTGACTGTTGAGAGCTAGCGACAGCGGCGCCTGGACTTTCCGTCAGACGGCTCGGTCCGAGCGGCGAGGCACGCACAACGTAGCGCTGTGGAGAACGCGGGCTGTGTCCGAAGGGGTAACAGGTGACGAGCGTAAGCGCGTCTTCCGACGTGGGCGCCAGCAAAGCTACATCGAGTGGATCCACGATCCGAATCATATTTACGGTGTAGGCTCGCTCATACAACCCGCCGCGGCGCGCATCAAACCATTCGATTCGAATCGTGTCGTCCTGCGTAATCTCTTCAAGGGGCCGGAACCAGCTCGTGCGATGGCCTGCCAGCACTAGGTTTCCGGGCTTTCCGAAGTCGGCTCCGTTCAGCAGTACCGCAGGACCGAAGGCCAACGTGCGCGGAGTCGCCGCGTCCAAAACAATCTCGTCGTAGCTCAAACGCGGAATTCGCAGCCGCGCAACCGGGTGTGTGTCGGCCCACGGCCACGGCACGCGAGGCTCTCCCGAATGTATGCTTTGTTCCCATGCCCGACGGATCAGGACGCCCGCAAGCTTGGCCTTTGCGTTTAAGTATGTGGCCCGACCCGTGAGGCATGCCCCGGCGGCCAGGATCAGCGCGGTCAAAAACCGCAGAGCCTTCACCAGACCGCTCCTGGCCTTCGCACGAGGCACAACAACACGATACCCGCGAACAAAAGCGCGACAAAAGACTTTGTCCATTTGCCAACCGGCCGGCAACTCCGTAGGCACCGGAACCGTGTTGGATCGACCGCCCGCGTTTAACACGACTTCCTCGACCGCAACCAAGGAGGTAAAGCGGGTGACGAGTCGATAACGAATCGCATGGGCAATTACCGTCGCGCGAATCTCCGCTTGTCCGTTCTCATCTGTCTGCCGCCACCGGTCGATCAGATCTTCGACGCGCCGCCGGGCCCAAAGAGTTGTGATGCCTGGATGGAAAGTCGCCCGCGAAGAGTCAAAATCGATAGTCGTCTCATAAGGGTCATTGCCCGCGCGAGCTGTCAGGTGAACCTTCCCCGCTCGGCCGTTCGAAATGCGTCCGAAGATCAGCAGCGGCTGCTGCTGGAAAAGGTCCGGTAGACGCTCCGGGTACTTCTCCGCCACCTCCACACCCTGAAAGGACAGCTTTACATCAGTCAACACCGGACTCTCGATGCTCTCGAAGAGCTGCGTCATCTGGGTCCGAATCTCATTGATGTCCGCGATGTGCGTGAAGGTCCCTCGCCCGAATTGGGCCATCTTGGTGGCGAGGAAGAGATTCGGCGCGCTTCCGATGGCAACTGTGTACAAGCGCGCGCCGCCCAAATCATGCCGAAGCGCTGCGAAAATCTGGTCCTCATTGCCGAGATCGCCGTCTGTCAGAAGGACAATGTGGCGCAGGTAGCCGAGAATCTCCGGTTTGCGCATCAGGTGAAGCAGCGCTGGCAGCATCTCGGTGCCGCCGCCGGCCTTGAGACGATGCACATAATCGCGCGCAGCTTCCAGGTTTTCCGGTGTAGCGGGCAGCGGCACTGATGCAAACTCACGATAGTCGCTACTGAACTGGAGGATACCGAAGATGGAAGTGCCAGCCATGGAACCCGACACGTCAATCATGTAGAGCATTTCCACTGGCATGCGCTGGCTGGGCTGCACTGTCGGCGGAAAAGCAGCCAGCAGGAAATGTGTTTCGGCGGAGTCGCTTCCAGGAGAGAGGAAAAGAGCCGCCTTCGGCTGCGTGCTTTTCGCCTGCTGCACTTCGATGATGAAATCTTTGTTTGGAATCGTGACGCCCGTGGCGAGTACCACGTGCTGCCGGCCGTTGGCCAGACGATGCACGTTGATCGCGTGAGAGACGCAAGTGACGGATGCAGCCTCGAGGCCAGAGTCGAGATCAACGGCAAGCGAGATGTCATGGCCGGAACGGCTTTCTGGATTCCCAACCACTGGAGTGATCCGCGATGCGTCCGGCACAGCGTTCGTATCGGAAGCCCAACCGGTTCCGGTGTGATCAACGGCCTCCGTTCCGGCAATGTAGCGTGGACCGACGACCATCGGGAAAACCAGCCGTATCCGCCCCTCTTCCCAGCGCAACGGTTCCACATACAGCAACCGGACGTCGATGCGGTCGTTGGGCATAATGTTCGCGACCGAGGCGGTGAAGACGTTGGGGCGCTCCTCCTCCAGAAAGGCGGCGCGTTTGCCTTCGGACTTTGCCGCTTCATAGACGCGTTTGGCCTCCTCGCGTTCGTGGATTACACTTCGAATCACGCGGTTGCCGATCCGGATTTCCATGTCGTACACGGCAGCGTCATGCGGCAGCGGGAAGATGTAAACGGCTTCGATCGGCGCGGTACTGGAGTTGACGTATTGCTGGGTCATTGTGGCCGCAGCCACCAAGCCGCGCACGTCCAACGCGACATCCGTATGGACCAGCGGCACGGACTCGTAGCGGCCAGAGATGGGCGAACGGTAGAGCAACGATCCCTCGCCGACCTGAGACGGGTTGTTGTCGGTCTGTCCGGCGGACAGGCCGGCCAGGATCGTAGTCACTACTAGAAGCGCAAGGACGAAGCGCGTACATATACCATTTTTGAAAAAGTTCCCCGTAGACCGTGCCATGGTGCCCTCCACTGAAAGTGCCTCGTCTGTAGAAGTGCAAGCGGTACGCCAGGAGGCGTGCGTGGGGATATGAGGCTCAAATGCAGGACATTCGGATACTTAGCGTGAGTAGCCCGGCGGAACCGGCTCATCCACCCGTGTTGTAGTGCCCACGACTGTGGGAGCACAGCGACACAGAGAGGACCTCGCCGGACGGGACTCCTCGCGGGATTCGAGGAGATTACTGGCGATGTCCTCGAATGGGCATTGATGAACAATCTGCTTGTTCGGATGGGCACGTTGCGGGAGGTCGGCGCGAACGGGCGCGGTGGTCCGGGCGGTTTCGGTGGCGCGGACCTTAGTTTCTGCGGGATCTGCGCTCATTACGAGGTTTGCGGGGATAGGGAGCGAAAAATGCACGGTGAATAGAACCGCGATGGCCAGGATAGACTTCATGTTCTCCTCGACAAAGAGTTGTCAGACGCCCCCTGAGGATCGCTGCTCCACTATGGTCCTGCTCCCCTGTCAGGTGT
>QHZC01000009.1:1706-7117 GCA_003224515.1 Acidobacteriota bacterium | reverse complement strand
CAGAAAATATCCGCAACGTCTACAACCTGGCAGCGGAAAAGTCGGTCGATGCAACCGATACTCCACATAGCTTCGTTCTTAGCTATATCTATGAACTGCCGGTTGGCAAGAACAAGAAGTTCGGTGCTGGGATGAACGGAGTTCTGAACACCGTCGTGGGGAATTGGCAGACCTCCGGGACACTCACCTTGAAGCAGGGCTTTCCTCTAACGATTACCTCTGTGGGCAATGGCCTGAACTATTTCGGCGCTGGGCAGCACGTGGACGTGGTGGGTGACTACCACGTTGCTCATCCCAGCCGCACTCAGTGGTTCAATACGTCGGCATTCGCGATTGCCCAGCCCTGGAGTCTGGGAAATGCTCCGCGCTACTTCTCGGATCTGCGCGCACCCGGCTACAAAACCTGGGACTTGAGTATCCAAAAGTACTTCCCGATCGAAGAGCGGTTCCGGTTCCAGTTTCGTCTGGATATGTTCAACGCGCTCAATCGCACCAACTTCTACAGTCCGAATACGTTTATGGGTTCGGGATTTGGGACGATCACTCAAGCGTGGGCCCCGAGGCAAATGCAGGCAGCCCTTAAGCTTTACTGGTGATACGTGCGCAGGTTCTGGATCAGTGCTGCTCTTTTTTGTTTGGTGTTCTGTCTTTCACCGGGCTTTGCACTCCCGCAGCAGCCTGGTGAACTTGAGTCTCTCCTGGCCTCGGCACAACAGGCCCAGGCCAGGGGAGATTTCCAATCTGCCGCCGAGTATTACAGGTGGGCTGTAGCTCTCCGACCTCAAATAGCCGAGCTCAGAACAAACCTCGGGTTGATGTACTACCAGACTGGGAAAGACGAACAGGCAGTTGCAGCATTCCGGCAGGCGCTTCGTATGAAGCCGACCTTGTTTGTTCCTAATTTGTTTCTCGGCCTCGATTACCTCAAGCTGAAACGGTTTCCGGATGCTATTTCATGCCTCAAGCGAGCCGCTATTTTGAAGCCCACAGACATTCAAGCACAGCTGGGCCTCGGCCAAGCTTATGCAGGGACTCGAAACACTCGCCTTGCGGTTCGTTCGTATTTGCAGGCTACGCAGATTGAACTCGGGAACGCAGATGCCTGGTACCACCTCGGCGTGAGTTATTTGGAACAGGTCGAAGCCGACGCTCGTATTCTCCTTGGGAGACACAAGGATTCGGGATACCTCAGAGCATTAATGGCGGACAACTTTTCCGACCAGCTTTTCTGCTTTTCCTCCAGGAGTGCATGCCGCTTACGCTCTTGCCTTACTCAACCGCCATGATCTGCCCGCCGCCGAGCGCGAACTCAAATCTGAACTGGCGTCGTCCCCGGGTTCGCTGATGGGGAAACTGGGTGTGGCAAGACTACACGTTGAGCAAGGCACGGCTGATAGAGCGGGAAAGATCATTGAAGAGATCTGGAATACCGACCCCGGCTTTCTTCGAGCGAACATTGCACTTTTCAATCGGGGACTGTCGCAATCGAAACGGTCGGAGTTGCAGCATCTACTAGAAGCAGAACGGGCAACTGGACAGGTTTCAGAACAAATTGTGGCACTCTTTCGCAGCGGCCTAGCGAGTGAAGGAGTCGCTGATGGCTCACAAAGCTCAAATCCCACTGTCAACATCCACGGCGGAGCCCGCAGTTCCCGGAGCAGTAATGCGGCGATGTCGTACCGCCATGGGAGATATGGGGCATGTGCCGAATCGCTATCTGCTCGACTTCGCCTGCTCCAACCTAACGAGGTCCGATTGCTGACCTGGTGTGCATACTTTACGGGTAGGTACCGAAATGCGTTCGATGCCGCGTCGAAGCTGGCCGTGAACCCGGGAACACAAACCGAGGGGCTGTACTGGGAAACAAAGTCTGCGCAAAAGCTTGCAGCCGAAGCTCTCGCTCGTGCCAGCGAAATGGATCCCACTTCACCGAAGTTGCACATCTTGTTGGGAGACATCGCGCGACAGCGCAAGAGTTTTCCAGACGCCGAACGAGAATATCGAAAGGCTTTGGCTCTTCAACCCGATGATACTGGTGCCCTTTTCGGTTTATCTCTAGCACTGTTGGCCGATGACCAGATCAATGAGGCTTTTGACGTGGCGCAGGCTGCCTTGCAAAACAATGCCAGCGATCCGGAACTCAACGCTGTCATGGGCGAGATCCTTTGCGCGCGCAGAGAGTTTCTCCAAGCGGAGCCGTACCTCGTGAAGAGTCTGAATACGAAGCCAGAGTACGTTGCCCACGTACACGCCCTACTCGGCAGGGTCTACGCTCAGACAGACCGGACACAGCAAGCGATCGCAGAACTAAAGCTGGCTTTGCCGGATGACAAGGATGGAACCCTTCACTACCAGATTGCCCGCCTCTATTTGAAGGTGGGCGACCGCGATTCGGCTAAGAAAGCCTTTGAGGTGTCAAAACGACTCCGGGTCGAAGGCCTGAATAGGGCAGCCGTTGCACTGCAGCAAGGTGAGGACGACAGCGAGTCTCGCTAGGACCAACTGTTTGCATTTACGCATTGCAACAATGCTGCTGTTTTTCTAGATCAATGCCGAGATGATAATCAGGTCAGCAAAGGAAAAATGATCAACAAATGCGCTTTTTTTCTCCTGTTTCTTATCGCCGCCTCAACATGCGCTGCGAGTAAGTCTGCTTTTTCCATAAAGCAATCTCATACAGATTCGAACGGGGTCACGTTTCAGACCGTGGCCGGAACTATGCGGATTGAGATCTGTGGAGACCATGTCGTACACGTCGTGGCCAGCCAAACATAGCAGCTTCCAAGCCCCAGGGTCCCTGTAGTTACAAGTCCGTGCAAGGCTGAAAGACTTCAGATCATATCCGGAAAAAACGATATCAAGCTCCAGGCCGAAGCAATCATCGTGAGTGTAGATATCACTAGCGGAGCAGTGAGTTTCCTTTCCAAACATGGGGAGACGGTTCTAGCCGAGCCGAAAGATGGAGGAAAAGCATTCAACGTGCCCTCAGTGTTCGAAACGAAGACCTGGGATGTTCAGCAGACTTTCCTTTCGCCTTCCGATGAAGCGTTGTACGGTCTCGGGCAGCATCAGGAAGGCATTTTCGACATCCGCGGAGTCCCAATCCGACTGCACCAGGCGAACACAAACATTTCGATTCCCCTTCTGCTGTCGAGCAAGGGATACGGCATTCTGTGGAATAACGCGTCTCTGACCGACTTCAATCCTGCCGACCAATCGATCATTATCAATCCAAGCACAGGGAAGGGGCGGTTCACCACCGGCGCGAAGGGGTCCTATGGCTTTGTGCTGACCAGCGATAACAGGAATCAACTTACGCTTCAGGTCGGTGGACAGCAGGTGATCGACATAAACAATATTTGGACTCCAACCTCGGCGAGCGGCACTGCCGCTCTGGAGCCGAATAAGGAATATGAAGTCTCGGCACGGGGCGGACCCGGAGGAGTTCAGTTGGCGATGCGGGCACCTCAGGACACGACAACATTCCGCTCCGAAGTGGGTCAGGCCATTGATTACTACTTCTTTTATGGCCCTGATTTGAACCGCGTCATCTCTGAATACAGGGCATTCACCGGTGAAGCGCTTCTATTTCCAAAATGGGCTTACGGTTATTGGCAATGTCGAGAGCGTTATCACAGCCAGCAAGAGATCCTCGATACGGCAGCCGAATTTCGGAAGCGAAAAATCCCCGTGGACGCGCTGGTGCAAGATTGGCAGTACTGGGGAAAGTATGGCTGGAACGCGATGAGGTTCGATGAGGATCATTACTCCCAACCCAAACAGATGCTGGACAAACTCCATGCCGACGACCTGCACATGATGATCTCGGTTTGGTCCAGGTTTGGCGAAGACTCGGATGTTTACAAGAGAATGGCGGCTGGCTCCTTTCTTGTTCCCGGGACACCATGGACGGACTTCTTCAACCCCGACGCTCAAAAGGCTTTTTGGGCGGAGCTAAAGAACGGCCTGTTCCAGGATGGAATCGATGCTTGGTGGATGGATGCCTCCGAGCCGGAGTTCGATGTGCTTAAGGGCAAGCAGACGTTCTTGGGCAGCGGCGAGTCGGTACGCAATGCATATCCGCTCTATGTCACAAAGGCTATATACGAAGGTCAACGGGCAACGACAGACCGCAAGCGCGTGGTGATCTTGACGCGGTCAGCTTTCGCGGGACAGCAGAGAAATGCCGCGGCTTCCTGGTCAGGTGACATTACCGCAAACTGGATCACGCTCAGACGCCAGATTTCCGCCGGCCTGAGCTTCAGCATGTCCGGGTTGCCGTATTGGACGACCGATGTTGGGGGATTCTTTCGGCCAGAGGACCAGTACACGTCAGACGCGTATCACGAATTACTGATCCGATGGTTTGAGTACGGCACGTTCTGCCCCATCTTCCGTGTTCACGGATACAAATCAAACGCTGAGCTTTGGAACTACGGCCCACAAGTAGAACAGGTCCTCACTCAGTATGACCAATTGCGATACCGTTTGCTGCCCTACATCTATTCTGCCGCCTGGGGTGTTACCAGGAATGGCGAAACCCTGATGCGTGCTCTCCCTCTCGAGTTCTCCTCCGATCCGGGCGCGCGAGCAGTGTCGGACCAGTTTTTGTTCGGCCCCGCGTTGATGATCAATCCCGTAACTACCGAAGGAGCGACGCAGAGGCGTCTATATCTTCCTGCTGGCCATGACTGGATCGACTTCTGGACTGGTAAGCGCGTGAGCGGCGGTCAAACCATTACCGCTGACGCGCCCCTTGACAGAATCCCAATGTATGCCAAGGCAGGCTCGGTGATTCCGGTCGGACCGGTTGCGGAGTCCGCTCCAGCGAAGACAGGTCCGATCGATGTCCTTATTTATGCGGGCGCGGATGGCGATTTCACCCTATATGAAGACGAAGGCGACAATTACGACTACGAACACGGAGCGTACTCCGTCATCCCCATGCATTGGAGAGACAAAGCGGAAACGCTAACAGTTGGAGATCGTCGCGGCAGCTTCCCGGGAATGCTGGAGCACCGAACTTTTCGCGTCGTGCGCGTAACAGAGACCCATGGAGCGGGCTTAATAGCAAGGTCGGGGTTCGACGCTAGCATCGAGTTCAACGGCAAGGCTATCTCAGTTCACGTTCCGCTTCCGACAAAACGATAGCGCGAAAGAGCTAATAGAATCTACGTTGCGCGGCTCGTCGCGACTGCCAAATCCAGGGAGTTGATGTCGGGATGAGTATTAACACGCCGTTTTTTTGTTTTGTTCTCGCATCTGCGCGACCGGATAACGATAACCGTAACGATCATTGGAATTCTCATTAAGTCTTTTTGAATCAGCGAGCTAAGTTATGGTAACACGGGTTTAAATCCCGCTGGGGAACCAAGATTCTCAAGCACTTGGAAGAATCGGCAGTTTTTCCC
>QHZC01000009.1:0-1635 GCA_003224515.1 Acidobacteriota bacterium | reverse complement strand
TTGTCGGCGTCAGCGCTTGCGTGTAGGTATCGCCGTCACTTTGAAATTGGCATGGCGGGGGAACTCCTGAATCGTCTTGATGTCGATGCAGCGCTCCCGGCGGAACTGCAGAAGGCGAATCCGCTCGGCATCATGCGGATAACGCGAGCGCCGCCTTAACGTCTAGGCTACGTAATTTTCGAGGACGCCGATACCGTCAATCTGGATGCGAATGGCGTCGCCGTTGGCGAGAGTGAATTCGTCCCCGTGAACGATGCCGGTCCCGGTCATCAGAAATACCCCCCTTGGAAAGTTGTTGTCGCGAAAGAGATATTGAACCAGCTCTGATAACTCGCGTTTCAATTCCGCGAGCGTGGTGCTCCCCGTAAACGCGATTCTGCCTTCGCGTTTGATCTCCAACGTGATCGTGGTCACGCGCGATGGCTCGCCCGAGAGCAACACGCACGGCCCGAGCGCACAGCTTCCGTTGTAAACCTTGGCTTGCGGCAGGTAGAGCGGGTTCTCGCCTTCGATGTCGCGCGAACTCATGTCGTTGCCGATGGTGCAGCCAACAATTGCAGCTTCCGGATTCACCAACAGCGTCAGCTCCGGCTCCGGCACCGACCATTTCGCATCGGAGCGAATCCGGACCGGCTGGCGGGGACCAACAACGCGCTGGCCCGTCGCCTTGAAGAACAACTCGGGGCGTTCGGCATGGTAGATGCGGTCGTAGAAGTTGCCGCCGCCGGCATCCTTGCTCTCCTCGATCCGGGCTTTGCGGCTCCGATAGTAAGTGACTCCCGCGGCCCATACTTCCTGGCTCCCAATCGGCGCGAGCACGCTTGCCGGATCGAAGCTCACCGGCGCGGTCGTAGTGGCAGCACGAGCACGCTCCTGCAGCGCGGGGTCACAGACAACTCTGTCCCACTCTTCGGCGGAGTGTAACTCACTCAGCAAGTGAAACTGGCCCCCGGACTCGACCAGTGTGCCTTTAGTTGTTCGATAAAGTCTCACGTGAATCAGCTCTCTATCCGACACTCACAATTTCGAGTGCCTCACGAATGTGATTTCGGCTGCGCCGCGCCACGTTCGAGCTGCGCCACGATCGCTTGCTCGTCATAAACGCAGCCACCCCACACGCCGCCGCTGGCGTGGATCAGCGCCGCCCAGAGCCGCGTGTCGCTGGGCAGATCAGGATGCGGCGCCAGGTCGTTCCTCCGTGCGCGCACCGCAAGCCGCCGCGCTCCTTCTTCGGCCGAGAATCGTTCACCGCCTTCGCCAACCAAGTTCAGCGTGCCCTGCAACGAATTGCGATCGATGACGATTTCAATCACGTCACCATCGCGCACGCGCCCAATCGGACCGCCGGCGAGGGCTTCCGGAGAAATATGGCCGATACATGCGCCGGTGGAAACCCCGCTGAAGCGCGCATCCGTTAGCACGGTAATCTCTTTGCAATCGGGAAGGTGCTTGAGTGCCGCAGTCACCTGATAAGTCTCCTGCATTCCCGTTGCCGCCGGGCCGCCGCAAATGATGACCATGACATCGCTGCGCCTAATTTCTCCGCACCTGATCGCTTCAATGGCAGCACCCTCCGTCGTAAACACCCGCGCCGGGCCGGTGTGACGGAAGATGTTGTCGGCGCCAACCAGCGAA
>QHZC01000438.1 GCA_003224515.1 Acidobacteriota bacterium | reverse complement strand
GCCGAGGTGGTTGAGCAGCCAGACCTGGGTCTTGCCTTCACCACGAGCGGAAAGGAAGGCAATGAATTTGCCATCGGGGCTCCAGCGGGCGCGGGAGGAGGAAACACCTTCGGCGGTCAATGGCAGGGGTGCACCGCCGGCGGTCGGAGCCATCCAAATGCGCTCTTCGTTCTTGTCTTCGTTGAGAAGGGCCGTCTTGACGGTGTACGTGGCCCACTTCGCGTCGGGGCTCAGTTGCGGGTCGCGGACTTCGCGAATCTGGAAATAGTCGTCAATGGTGATGACGCGAGGAGCAGTCTGCTGAGCAAGAGCGAGCGGTGCGAGTACCAAAACTGCGGAAAGAGATGAAAGGCAAAAAGAGAATTTCATTCGCAAGGACCCCTTGAACGGTTATGAGTGCAAGAAAAAACAAACGGCGAAGTGTAACACAGGCCCTTCGATAGACGGCGCGAGGCGAGTATCGGGAAGTAGCTACGAGTGGTGCGCACGGCAGGCGTTCGGGTAGTACGAGAGTACGGTAAGCGGGACAGAAAATATTTTCCCTCAGACGCATTTTCCCCTTGCATGCGGTAGCGACTCTTGTATTCTTCGAATGCGAACTCGCTTCACAGGGGTGACCGCGGAGCGGTCAACGCAGCGGCGAGAGCGAGTTTCGTTTAGGAGGGCGAGAGTAAAAATTGAGTTCTATATCGCTTCCCGCTCAACTACCTTCCCGCGCAATTCCAACAGCGAAAAAAAGAGTCGCCAAACTTACGCTCTGGCCGCTTGTGGCAGCCACCTTCTTCATGGTGTCTGGCGGCACCTACGGTACGGAAGGGATCATTCACGGAGCGGGCTACGGTCACGGGATTTTGATTTTGCTCTTCCTGCCGGTGCTGTGGTGCCTGCCGACAGCGTTCATGATTGGCGAGCTGTCGAGCGCGTTGCCGCAAGAGGGCGGCTACTACGCGTGGGTGCGCCGCGGTTTGGGGAACTTCTGGGGCTTTCAGGAAGCGTGGCTCTCGCTGGCTGCAAGCATTTTTGACATGGCCATCTACCCGACTCTGTTTGTCTTCTACCTGAAGCAGATGTCGCCGTGGTTTGGCCTTGGGAATCATGGGATCTACGCCGGACTGTTCGTGGTCGCGACCTGCGCGCTGCTGAATCTTGCCGGAATTAGAGTGGTGGGAATCGCGTCGCTGTGGCTTTTCTTCTTGCTGTCGGTGCCGTTCATACTGATCGTGGTGATGACGCCCCTCAAGATAGGAGCGCTGGCGGAAGCTCATGCTGCGCCGGCCGCTACGGGGCTGGGCTTGCTCGGCGGCGTGCTAGTGGCGATGTGGAACTACATGGGCTGGGATAACGCCTCGACGATTGCGCAAGAAGTCGAGCGGCCACAGCGGACTTATCCGAAGGCCATGATTGCGGCTGTGGTCCTGGTGGCGCTGACCTACGTGCTCCCGTTCTTGGCGGTGTATCTGATGGGTATTCCTTCTTCTGTTTTTGGGGGAGACGGCTCGTGGGCCGCGGTGGCTGGCGCGGTTGGCGGAAAGGTTATGGGATTCGAATGGCTCAGGTTCCTGATCGTCCTCGGCGGGATGATGAGCGCGTTCGGCATGTTCAACGCGCTGGTGCTGAGCTACTCGCGTCTGCCGCTGGCCATGGCGCGGGATGGCATGCTGCCGAGGTTTTTTGGCAAGATGAGCGCAAGAACCCAGGCACCCTGGGTGGCCATTATTTTCTGTGCGACCTGCTGGGCGCTGTGTCTAGGCCTAGGATTCAAGCGACTCGTGACGCTGGACATCATGCTTTACGGCATCAGCCTCATGCTGGAGTTCGTAACCCTGGTGGCGTTGCGCATCCGCGAGCCGGGGTTGAAGCGCGAATTCCGCGTCCCAGGCGGGCTGACCGGCACGATCCTCGCTGGGGTGTTTCCTTTGCTGCTCCTCAGCCTGGCGATGGTAGAGAGCGAGCACGAGAGCGTGTTCGGGATGAATGGGTGATCATTGTGTCCGGCTTTATGGTATACGGGGCCACGGGGAAACCGCGTAAGCGTCTGCCACAGCCATCATTGCCTGAGAACGCAGAAGCCACCTAGCTCGTAACTATTTGGTTGATTTCGGGTGTAGCCGAATGCTGTAGTCCTTATAGCCGGGGAGACGGCTGTCCACGTGAACGATCTTCACAGATTCATCTGCTTCTGTGCCACGCACGTACCCGATGGCCCCTGGCACGTTAAACACGAACTTTAGCACTTCCGTGGAAGTCGCCAGAGTCTTCGGTGCCGCGTGGATTTCTCCAGTGAACATCCCCTGCAGAAAGTGTTTGTTGAAATCTTTGTCATCCATCCGGTAAATTTGAGCAAGTACAGCTTGGCGTTCCTGCTTGCCAGGCTCGAGCATTACCACGGTGATGCGACGGCCATTTGACCAATGGGTTTGCTCCCCTAAAAAGATTTTGCGCAGCTCCGCGAACGACAGGTTCTCGACTGGATTCGACCGATTCACCACAATCCCCAGACTATCGTCGGTTGCTGAGTGGCTTTGCGGTGCGAATCCAGTCCCGAGCAGCACATGGGACAGCAAGACGGCCGCGCCCAACATCAATAAACCAAAGGTCACACGAGGCATCGTTGCACACCTTTAGAAGGTGAACCCTGCCTGGAAGGCCAGTGCGTGGATCGCCTGATCGCGCCCTCGTGCAGTGTAGTCGTATTGCAACTTCAAAGCCACAAACTCACTCACGTCGTACCGCAAGCCCACCGAAGGGCCGTGGCGCAGGCCGACGTCGGGAAACACCGGCTCACTCTGGGAAGCATTGACATACTGGTAGCGCACGTAAGGGCGGTAAGAGCCGAATCGTTTGGAAAACTGCGTGTAGAAGCCCGGCGTATCGAACACGCGAGAAGTTCCTTGGGGTGCATGGCGAAGGAGCAAGGCCTCATTCAGCCACTCGAGGTTCAGCCCGACGTAAACGGCATGGGCAGCAAATATGGTCTCGCCGATTCTTGGCGAATTCTGGGGTGCCAAAAGATCCCGGTAGATTGAGAGGCCCGCCTGCAATCCGCGGACTGCGTCTGGCCGTGCAAAGACCGCAAAATTGACGGCCTTGTGGTTGTTCTCATCAAGGACGTTTTGCACCGGTTCGTTCAGCCCTGAGCGCGAAGTATGCCCGTTGCCAACTTCGGCGACGTAGTGCAAACCAAGGGCTCCTGAAGGAATTCGCCCGGATGCCGTCATACCGACATTGTGGATGGGCAGAATTCCACCTTGGTCCTCAAATTGAAACAGGAAAGGGCGGCCGGTAGTTGTTTGAAGCCAAGTGCTGTGATGATAAGCAGTATTGTAATAACCGATCGCTGAGTGAAAACGACCGACCCCCACATTCAGGAAATCGCCGAATGAATAGGTGAGCAGCAAGCGCTCGACATCCACGCCAAAGGAATTGTCCCGCCCCGCTTCGAAAACTATCTCACTGAGAAACTTGAGCCTTTCCGAGACGTCCGAGGTGACAAAGAGGTCGACCTGCCCGAGGCTGAAAGAGGTTGTGTCACCTTTCAGGTTGCTTCCGTGAAGGGTGACGTCACTGAATCCCCTTATGCGCAAGAGCGTCTTGTTGAGGTCCATTCCTTCCGAGAGGGCATGTTCAGCTTGCGGCTCAGGTTGCGGCTGACTGGGCGGAGCGGCCTGGGGAGGCGTTGGCTTGGGGATTGCAGCCGTGGCTTGCGCCAAAGCCGCCCGTAATTCTCTTACTGTTGCCTCCAGCTGATCCATGCGCTCGAGGAGCAATTGCGCCGTCTGCGGATTCATATCTGCAGGGGTATTGGTCTGCTGAGCGCAGAGAATGGGACAAGTCAGAAACATCACGAGGAGTAAAGGCCATTTCAACATTCTGTGCATCCGACCCGTGAGAATCAGAGCGAGCAGGGCTTGGATTCGCGGGAGAGTGGAATACTTCATGTGTGCCTCCTTAAAGTTCACGCAGTCACAATTCTCAGCAGGTACTCACCCATCGAGAAGCGGTGGGAGCGCGTCACCCATGGACGAAAATGCAGCCCCATGGAATTGAACTTCGCGACTTTCCAGCCCGCTGTCGAAGAGAACGCCCTCGCTTAAGTCCCAACCTCAGAGATTGTTGGGCTTGCCTGATCTTGAGAGGGCAACGCAGGCCGCAACGCTACAATATCTTTCAAAGTCCTTCAACCGAAATTCAGTTTAGAAGGGAGCCCGATCCACTCATGCCAGGAACCCATCAGAGCGTCCTTGGTCTGCTCGCCCGAGGTGCTCCAGTTCCTGTCTTTCCGTTGACTTCACCAAAGGTCACTCCTAAGATGTCACCTCAATGATCGGTCAGACCATCTCCCACTATAGAATCACCGACAAACTCGGTGGCGGTGGCATGGGTGTGGTCTACAAAGCGGAAGACACACGCCTGCACCGCTTTGTGGCCCTTAAATTTCTGCCCCAGGATGTTTGCCGTGATCCGCAGGCGCTGGCCCGCTTCCAACGCGAAGCACAAGCGGCATCCGCTCTGAATCACCCCAATATCTGCACCATTCACGACATCGGACAACAGGAGGGAAGGGCGTTCATCGCGATGGAGTATCTGGACGGCCTGACGCTGAAGCACGTCATAACCGGCAGTCCGTTGGATAATGAAAAGCTCCTCTTGCTGGCCATCGAAATCGCGGATGCACTCGATGCCGCGCACAGCGAAGGCATTGTTCACCGCGACATCAAGCCCGCCAATATCTTTGTCACCAAAAGAGGGCACGCCAAGATTTTGGATTTCGGGCTCGCCAAACTCGCGCCGATCAGCAGTAGGGTCGCGCAAGCGGCGGGTGTGCTGTTCGAGGCGACGGCTGGCTCGAGCGCCGAACAGCTGACCGGTCCGGGCACGGCGCTGGGGACG
>QHZC01000437.1 GCA_003224515.1 Acidobacteriota bacterium | reverse complement strand
CTTGCGAAGCAGCCTCTCTCGGCAACAAGCGGAGAATTGCGCTCTGTTTGTAGTCTATTCGGAGAACTGTCGAACCAATCTGAGCCACAACCGGCCACACCCTGCACAACGCTGCGTCCTCACCCCAATCCACAAACCCAGGATATCTTCGTTGCCTCTTTTGGGCCCGCATGGATTCGCACCCCCTCCCCACTGTCTGAACTGCAGCAACCGCAAAAAACTCCTTGACAACCGCTCACGTACCCTCTATAAGTGAAAGCATTTGGCGGGTGAAGTTTGGATTTCATATATGAAAATGTTCGATAGTGACTTCCGCTAACGAGCGGTTGGGTGCTAGGGGTGCTGTTCAAAGTATTTCTCAAAATACGTAGCAGGTTGGGTGTGAGTCCAAAATTCATGCCGCAGGACCGTAAGGAGATGTTTATGACCAAAGCAGGTAAACGACTGGATTCGTGTGTATGGGGCCGCTTGCGTAACAGCATCGTCTCTCTGCTTGTCATGCTTGCCTTGGTACTGTCGATTCCCCATAGCGCCAGCGCGCAGGGCTCGGCGTCGGCCACCTTAAGCGGAACGGTTCACGATTCCACCGGCGCGGTAGTGCCGGATGCGAACGTAACTCTTCACGATACGCAAAAAGGCACGGAAAGAAAATCCTCAACCAATGACGCGGGCGTTTACGTGTTCACCAGCGTGCCGCCGGGGGTGTACAGTTTGTCCGTGGACAAAGCTGGATTTGCTCCGGCGACTCAGCAAAATTTGACTTTGCTTGTCAATGAAGACATCACTCAGAATTTCATATTACGCGTTGGATCGAACGAGCAATCCGTAACGGTCGAGGCGTCCGCCGTTAACATCGAGACCGGAAACGCGACTTTGGGGAGCGTCATCGAGTCGAAGCAGGTAACTGACCTTCCGCTGAATGGGCGAAACTATACTCAGCTTCTCGACCTCACGCCTGGCGTCTCCCCTGTCAGTACCGCGCAAAACGTCGGTGGTGCTCAGACCCACCCCATCGGTAGCTTCACGTTTCCCGCCGTAAATGGTCAAACCAACCGCAGCAACTATTTCATGTTGGACGGCATTGACGATTCGGAAATGACCTTCTCGACCTACGCGGTCGCCCCCGTCATCGACGAAATTCAAGAATTCAAGGTGCAATCTCATAACGACGAAGTGCAGTTCGGTGGAGTCACCGGCGGCATCATCAACGTGGTTACCAAGTCCGGCACGAACGAGTACCATGCGACCGCCTGGGAATATCTCCGCAACACCGATTTGGACGCCAAGAACCCGTTCAGCGGTTTACACAAATTAATCCAGAACCAGTTTGGCGCCAGTGGCGGCGGTCCAGTGCGTTTGCCCCATGTCTACGATGGCCGCAGCAAAACGTTCTTTTACGGAACCTATGAGGGTTTTCGCCGCATCCAGCCGATTCCCGCAGGAAATTTTTATAGAGTGCCTACTGCCGCTCAGTTGGGTGGAGATTTTTCTGCTCTCTGCCAGCTCGGCTTCGATGCGGCCGGCGTCTGTCTCGACAGAAGCGCCGGAGGACAGGTGGTACACCAACTGTACAATCCCTTTACAACTACCGCCTCGGGTAGTGGGTTTGTGCGCAGCCCGTTCCAGAACATCATCATTCCACCGGGTTTGATAGATGCCAATGCTGTCAACTTCGCGAAGGATGTATTCCCGGCACCCCTGCCCGTGAGAACCGTTAATGGCGTGGCGTATAACGGTTACGATTTCCGCTCACAGCGCACTAGCGTTCAACAATACAGTTGGCGGATTGATGAAAACTTTAATCCGTCGAACTCAGTATTCTTCCGCTACTCCAGCGCTGACCAAACGCAGGTTGGTCCCGGTGGCAACGCTAACTTCAGCAACATCGCGCACGTTCCTGCTAAGCAGTATGTTGCCAGTTACTACCATACCTTCAGCCCCACTACTTTTTTTGACTTCCAGTTTGGACATGTGGAGCTTACCAACAGGCCCCCGACGACCTTTAACGGCGACAGAGCAAAGGCTCTGGCGGACGGCGGTTTCGCGTCATCCTTTGTCTGCGGATTCAGCGGTGGCGTCTGCCTCGTTCCGAATCCGGGCGTAGACCAATTCGCTCCTGGGGGAGAAGGCGCGGGCTTCACTACCCTGACGGACATTTACGAATGGCGGGGAAACTTCACGAAAGTTATCAGGAACCATACGCTTACCGCCGGTTTCAGCTATGAGACGGACAAACTGACGGAAGACTCTAACAGCGATGGTCTCACTTTTTCGGCTGACCAAACATCCGATCCGCAAAACGGCGGAGGAAACACCGGTTATGGCTTGGCGTCATATCTGCTCGGTACTGCTGCCGTAGGGGCAAAGCGCGACACGGCCGGCTCAACCACCGGTCAGAACGGAATTGGCGGATATTTTATGGACAAGTGGAAGGCCACCAGCCGCCTGACGCTGAACGTTGGCTTGCGTTACGATTTTCAAGCGTATCCTTTGTGGGGCAATCTTAAGGATCCCGTCAGCGCCGTTGGCGAAATTGACTTCAATAACGGAACCTACATCCTCCAACGGCCGGTTGCCAGCTGCGCGAATACCGGAAATATCGCCCCATGTATTCCCGGAACCAGCCTCCCAGCCAACGTGGTTATTTCTCCCAATGCGCGGCTCTGGCAAAACACCAAGACGAATTTCCAACCGCGCCTCGGTTTGGCCTATCGTTTGACGGACAAGATCGTGTTGCGCGCTTCCTTCGGAATCACTGATGACTTGTGGGCAGGTATTACCCAGTCGGGTCAGAACGCCAGCGGGTCTTGGCCTTCCAACTCACAACCGCTCGTAAGCTCGAACGCCATAGGTGCACCCGTATCGGTAAATTTCCAAAATCCGATTGCGGTCACCGGCGCTCCTCTGACGAATGCTCCGCCACCCACTCCATTCCACCAGCTCTCCTTTTTTAGGGATCCGCAAGAAAAGAATCCTTATTCGGAGCAATGGAATTTCGGCCTGGAGCGGCAGATCGACGCGAATACCGTTGTGACTGCCAACTACGTTGGCTCCCAGACTCACCGTCTTAACGTCGGCGGCCTCTACAATACGGCGCTGACTCCTGGACCCAACCTAAATCCTGACGGAACGCTAGCTACCACACCTGCCGAGGTTGCCGCGGCCTTTGCGGCCAGGCAGCTGTGGCCGGGTATTGACCCCACGTTTTACGATCGCGGCGTAGGGAACAGTTCCTACAATGCATTGCAAATTGCAGCCCGCAATCGGGGATCACATGGGCTATCGTACTTGGTGTCTTACACTTATTCGAAAGCCATCGACGTTGGAAGTGATGGCTTCTTCGGTGTCGAAGGCACGTCGGTTCAGGACCCCTACCACCTAGCGCGGGACCGCAGCGTGGCAGGATTCGATCTGACTCATGTTCTTTCAGCCAGCTTCATCGCTGAATCCCCGTTTGGAAAAGGCAAACGCTTCTCCAGCAATAATGCCGTCGTCGATTACGTGGTGGGCAACTGGGGGCTCAACGGCATCTACACCTATACTTCGGGCCAACCCTTTACCGTATTTGTTCCCGGAGATGGTCCCAACACTCGTCAAAACAGCCCATCGTGGGATGCCGTGAACCGCCCGAACCTCGTTGGTGATCCTAATGCCGGCTCGTGCCCTGGTGGCGCCGCCGCTGGAACCGCTAGCTGCTGGTTCAACACCAGCGCCTTTGTCACGCCATCGGTCTATACCTTCGGAAACGCTGGCCGCAACACCCTCCGTGGGGCCAGATTCCAGAATGTGGATATGTCCCTCTTCCGCTCCTTCCCCTTCGCCGAAAAGCGTAGGCTTGAATTCCGCGCGGAAGCTTACAACATGCTAAACCATGTGAACCTTGGCCAGCCTGATGCAACAGTGGGCGATGCCGGCTTCGGAAAAGTCACCAGTACTCGTGGCACTGCGCGTCAACTGCAGTTAGCGTTGAAACTTTTCTTCTAAGTGTTTCTACCTAAAACCAACGAGAGGCGAGCTTGCCGTTCCTGGCTAGCTCGCCTTTTGTTATTTCAACGGTCATAAGGTTCCCTATCCAGTGGGTGTTGTTTGAATTTGTTATAGATACTTTTCGATAGGATCAGTGGCCGCGGGTGCTCTCCCTTACCTGCATGCGCAACCCCCCCCGAATGTTGACCACCTCTAAGGTTGAACCACCTTAACGACATTCAGGGAATCTTGCGGCCGTTCTTGCTGATTAAGTTCATCGCGGCCTGATATAACCTGGAGCGCATTTCATAGCGCTCGGTGGCACGCGTAATGTAGAGCACGGCGATTTCGACACCGCCGCTGACCGGCTTTAAATTAATGGCCGGAGGCGCTGAGATAAGATCGGTCAAAAAAACCCCATCTCCCGGCAGGCAATCGGATTTCATCGCCTAGTTTCACTCAGGACTGTGCCATCAGCCGCAATCCTTCTCCTTCAGGATCGTTGCGCACTTCGCAGGGTGTGTTGAAATACATAGTTGCCTGGTGTTCAGCCGTGTATGTAGGCCAATGCGGCAGGCCGTCGTGATTAGGATTCCCGGTTCGGGCAAAGTTCACCCAGGCAGTACTGATCTGCTTCGATAGAACGAATGCCTCGGGAGTGCCCCCACTGTAATGGTCGCAAATTTCAGCATTGTCGAACGTGAACGCGATTTCACAGGCGTGGAAGGAACCGGGGCGATTGTCCAGCACGGGCGTCCGCCAAGAATATATATAAGAGTATGCCGGTGCGCTACCCAATGCAGCCTTCCTGATAGCCTGCTCGAACGCAGCACGGCGAAAGGAAGCGGCGGCAATGATGGCATACAGGTCAAATGGAGTCGCTTTAGGGTAATCGCGCCGGTAGGCGTCGATGATCGTCTGGCTGCCGTCGCCAAATTCTTCCTTAACCAATCGGTTAAGTTCTTCCACTCCCATTGCAGTGGCATCGGGGCGGTCGAGCCCACTTACACCCTCGTGAAGATTTGTGCCGGTTAACAATGGAACGTCCGCAGATATTTGTGGAGCTCCTGGATCGAATGGATGACGAGGCAGTATGAGGCCGTCTACCGTAGGCCCCCAATCGTATTCGCCGTATACTCTGCGAAGGGAAGATTTGGGCCGAGGCATTTTCTTCATGGCTTCCGCCGCGGCGCCCGAAAGTCGATCAACAGGGATTAGCTGCAGTTCGCTCACCTGCGATTTGGATAAACTCAGCTCTGCGACCACCAGCTCAGCCAATCGCCTTGAGTAATCAGGGGAGAGCGATTTAAGAAAGGGTCCGCTCTGCACAATCGCACGGTGAAATAAGCCTTTGGCCGCCGGCATCGCCATAAGGGCGACAACTTTTCCACCGCCGCCCGACTGACCAAAAATGGTCACACTGCCCGGGTCGCCCCCGAAAGTTGCGATGTTATCGCGAACCCACTCTAGGACAGCTACGAGGTCAAGCATGCCAACGTTGGCGGAGCTGGCAAATTCTTCTCTTCCCAAATGTGCAAGGTTGAGATAGCCATACACGTTCAGCCGATGATTGTGAGTCACTACGACCGCACCATGATTGCGGGCGAGACTCTCGCCGTCATAGGAAAGAAGATCATGGCCGCTGCCGCCGGAAAATCCTCCGCCGTGCATGTAGACCATGACCGGACGCTTACTGGAGCCATTGATCTCCTGTGTCCAAAGATTGAGGCGCAGGCAGTCCTCGCCGGGGACCGAGGCGGCCGCGCCACGATGCAGCACGAACGCGTCTTCGTCCGAGTTGGCGAGGTTTTTCCCGTCAGTATTAAAGTGCGCAGAGTCCTGGTACGGGCACACGCGTCCATATTGCAGCGCGTTGCGAATTCCCTTCCAGGGTTCGGGCTTGACTGGCGGCATGAAGCGCTTCGTGCCAGCTGTGGAGGCACCATAGGGCACACCTTTGAAAATGTACACCCCGTTCCGCTTGAAGCCGCGGATTTTCCCAGCGGTTGTTTCGGCGACCGTTGCCGTGTCAGAGGCAATGACCGTGCCGCGTCCGTAACTGCCTGCTGTGAGCTTTCTTTTCGGAGGGGCTTCCGGCGTGGGCTGTGCAATCGCAGTTGCGGGTAAGATGACCGAACCGGCTAACCCTGCCCCCAGGGTTGCCATGCTGCCGATGAAGGAACGCCGTCCCTTGGAAGTAGGCGCTGACTCGTGATTTAGCTTTTTCTGAACGTGAGGATCTTTCATCGAACGCCTCCAGAGGCTCATGCTTCGCCCGTCCTGTTTTCCGACCACCGCAACCTAGATCGGATCGAGCCTCCGCTGGACGAGCCGGTAGAGCAACGCGTTTGTCGCACCGATAATGGACTGGATCCGCGAGTTTCGAATTTTATAGCATCAATTAACCTCCGTTTACTTCGATGGTCAGGCCTACTACATAGCTGGCGGCATCGGAGGCCAGAAAAAGCGATCACTTTCGCGCATTCGATGGGCGTGCCCATGCGCCCGAGGGGAATCATGGCGACGAAATTGCGCAAAACTACGTACTTGAGGTCGGGGACACTCTTCTCTGGCTCGAACTCAAATTCCAGAACGAGTTAATTCTTGTTCACTTCCGTCCCTTTGGCACTCGCACCGCGCAGATTCTCAAGCGTATCAATCGTCTTCTTCGTGGCAACATCACTCGGGTCTAATTCCAGCGCTGCCCGAAGCTCCTTTTCTCCATCCTCGAGATTCCCGGTGCGGCAGTACATCAATCCTAGGTTCCTGTGAAGGTGAGCGGCCTCAGCGCACTCCCCACAAACAGCAATGGCTTCTTTCATTTGTGCCAAAGCTCGCGGCCAATTTTGGGCGTTGGCGGACTGAATCGCGGAATTTCCCAAGTTGGCCACCCGGTCAGTCGTCTGCTCATTCCTTTGCAGTTTGTCGTACCGGTCCTGAAATTGCTGTGCCTGGGGGTCGTGCAACTTATTCAAAATTCTGGCTAGACTGTAGAGAGCTTCGGATTCATTGGGATCGGCCTTGACAGCCATTTTCCAGTGCTCGATGGCCTCAGTTGTTTTTCCCATGCGCTCAAGGTTTTGCCCCAGAAGGTATTGTGCGTCCGTGTTGTTGGGGTTAAGCACGACGACTTTTTGCAATAGTTCTGTCGCCCGCTCTAGATTATTATCTTGCCTCTCCGTAAGAGCTAGAAAATAGAATGCGCTCGCGAAGTTCGGTTCCAGACGCGTGGCTCTTTCGAGTTCCTTGCGTGCTTCATCGTATTTGCCGGTTTCGAAATAGAACCGACCGAGGTTGTAGTGAGGTCGGCCGGAATTAGGATTGAGCTGTGCGGCTTTGGTGAACTCTTCAAATCCGGCTTTCCGATCGTACTGGTCCATGAGGGCAATGCCAAGGTTCAAGTGTGCGTCGGCGGAAGCCGGCTGCAGCGCTACTACTCTTCGAAAGTTTTCGACCGCCTCTTTTCCCCGCCCCATCTTAGTTTCCACCATCCCAAGCGAGGTGTAAGCCTCTACCATTTGAGGGTCGATTCCTATTGCCGACTGGAATTCTTGTTCCGCTGTGGTAAATTCGCCTTGCTTCGCCATTGTCAGGCCCAAATTCGCGTGAGCTTGTGCATTATTTGGATCGTTCTGGATGGCCTGCCGAAAAAGGGTTTCAGCTTCCGCATTCTTCCCTTGTTGAGTGTATAAGGTCGCCAGGCTCAGGTACCCAGGCGCAAATTTAGGATCAATTTGCAGGACAGCTTCGAATTCCCTTACGGCTCCGTCTAGCCTTCCTTCTTCCTGAAGCAGAGTAGCCAGGGCGAAATGGGAAGCGGCTGAATCGGGTTGCTGTCGAATCGCAGCTTGTAATTCACTGGCGGCGCGGCTCCGATCGCCCTTCGTTAGAAGCGCGAGGCCCAGGTTATAGTGGGATTGCCAATTCTGACCGTCCAGGCGCAGCGCAGCTTTGAACGCTGAGATGGCGCATTCTGTGTGACGGCCCCGAGCGTACAAGTCTCCGAGCGCGTTGTATGCATCGGCCGTGGGGTGATCGTTAATCGTTTCGAGCAAACCTTTGATTTGCTCCGACGAATTCTCCTGAACCAGACATGACCTCGGAAGCTGCTGTGTCTGCTTGGAAGTGGGGTCCCCGCTGCGGCCGATAGTCGCGTGATTCTGCGCGACAGCCGGGATTGCGCCCGCGAGAATTATTAACCTGCTGAGCCCCACGAAACGCACGCTTCCATACCCTCCGTAGGATCATCCTCCCGGGGTTTTGACTTGCATCTTATTGACATTGCGGGTCTGTTTTGAATCCATCCCACTACCTTCGCGTACAACGTAGTACCGATTTGCCTCAAGATCCTTCAGCGTTTCAAGCAGTCCGTTGGGCCAACGTATCACGATTTTGTCTGCCTTTTCGGCCTTCCCAAGACCGAAGTGAACTCGCAAGTCGCTTTGCGAAATAAAACCGCCGCCACTCCGAATTTCTTTCTGGTACTTGTCGCCATTTTGTTCCAGCGTCACCTGCGCTCCCAAAGCGGCTCGGTTTGATTTCACACCAATCAGTTGAATGCTGATGAAGTTGCCCACCGGCGCCGTGTTGTAATAAAGCGAAGGAGTTTCGTTCATGTTATTCACGAGCGCCTCTTCGCGGCCGTTTTTAAAAAAGTCGCCGAGGGCCAAGCCACGAGCGGAGTGCATCTCATTGAGCGTGTTTCCGGCGTGCGCGGTAATGTTGGCAAACTTTCCGTCGTGCAAATTGTAGTAGAGCACTTTCGGCTGGCGATAGCTCGTTCCCAGATTCTTGCCGTCCACCTCCGGGTAGATATGGCCGTTGCAAATCAAAACACCGGGCCACCCGCTGTTATCGAAATCGTAGAACTGCACTCCCCATCCGAGCCAGGTCGTAATCCTTCCCAGGCCGACTGCACGTGTGACGTCGTCAAATGCATTGTTGCCGCGGTTGAGAAAGACTGTTGGCGTGTCGTCGCTAAAGTTGGTCTTCACAATATCCTGATAGCCATCGTGCGTGTAGTCGCCCGCGGAAGCGCCCATACCCGCCTGCATGGAGCCCTCTTCGCTGTATGCAACACCGGCCGTTTTGCCGATTTCGCTAAAAGTATCGTCGTGATTGTTGTGGTAGAGAAGATTTGGAGTCGTATCACAGGCAACGTACACATCGGGCCATCCATCGTTGTCGAAATCGGCAGACAGCGCAGTAAACCCATAGCAGCCAGAGGCTTTGGTGATTCCAGAGGCTTGCGAAACATCGGTGAATGTGCCGTCCCCGTTGTTGTGGTAAAGCGCGTTGACACTCATTTTAAGGCCGCGCGGTCCACACATAACGTATATTCCCTTCCATCTGCACCACTCGCCCTCGCCAGGCCTGGGCACCGTGTCATAACTGAAATCGACGTAGCGCGCCACGAAAAGGTCGACTTTGCCATCGCGGTCATAGTCGAGAAAACTGCATCCCGTGCTCCATTCACTTTTGCTAGTTTTCAGCCCGGCCGTTTCGCTCACCTCACTGAAAGTCCCATCGCCTTTATTGTGATATAGGATGTTCTGTCCCCAATAGGTAACAAATAAATCCAAATACCCATCGTTATCGTAGTCGCCGACACAGCCACCCTGGGCCCATCCCGAATGCGCGAGTCCAGCTTTTTCTGCTACATCCGTAAAGGTGCCATCTTGATTGTTGTGATAAAGGTGCCCCGTGGGTTCCTGGCCTTTGGGGAATCCTTCTACTCGAGTGCCATTCGGCAGGAAAATATCGGGCCATCCGTCGTTATCGTAGTCGAAGATTACCGCACCCATGCCAGTACCTTCGATCAGGAACACATTATGATTGTCGTTCCCGTTCACATTAACTGCCGTCAGGCCAGCTTGACGCGCGATATTCTCAAAGTGGACTGCGTTCGGCTTGACGGTTGCCTGGTTGTTTTTCGATGCATTCGGCACTTGCGCGAAAGCAAACGCCGTCGCCACCAAAACACCCGGAAGCAGGAACACCCCTGAACCCTTCCTACATCCCTCCGACCTTCCTCGGAATAGGGACCACGCGCTTGTCCTATTTGCCCGTCGATTCATCGATGCTCTTAGGAGGGGCATTGCAAGCGATCAGTAATGTAAATCCTCATTTACGTGCGCGCTATCCTCACCAGTCATATTTTCGCACATAAAACGATGCTTTTAATGGTGAATTTCTCTCACCATTAGCGATAGAATCCCAGGGAGTTGGGGCCGAAAAAAAAGGATTCCTGCTAAGAATTAACAGCGCAGGAGCACCGTCAGGGCCATCCGCTGCGGTTTTCGTTCCCTCGCCAGAATTCGGAAGGAGTAAGGATCATGAACAGTTCAAGAAGACAGTTTCTTGAGACCGGGGCGAAGTTCTGCGCAGCGGCCATCGTTTGGACTTCCAACGCCACGGCAGCGGACGTGTACGTCCCCTTCCAAGGCGAGAAAACCAATTGGCACGAAGGGTTCGACCGCTATGACTTCATGATGGACGATGCCACTGGGGCGATCACGGCTATGACGGCCCCGGCGAGCGAGGTGACGAGCTTCGGAATCGACGTGAGTTTAAAGGACGGCAAGCGCCGCTGCGTCGTAGTCGTCCCCAAAAAGGAGGCGCCCGGCAATCCGTGGTCATGGCAAGGCTGCTATTGGAACCACCAGCCTCAAACCGAAATCGAGCTACTGAGACGCGGTTTTCACATCGCCTATGTCGCGCCCGACCCCGGCCGACAGGGCAAGGCGTGGGACGTGTGGTACAAGTTCCTGACGGAAAACCACGGCCTGGCGAAGAAAGCGGCCTTCATCGGGATGAGCAAGGGCGGAGTCAATGAGTTCAACTGGGGTGTCGTCAACCCCGACAAGGTGGCCTGTATCTACGCGGACAATCCGGCGCTCTTTGATGAAGATTTCGCCAAGATCCCGGAGTTGGCCAAGCATGACATACCCCTGCTGCACGTCGTCGGCACTGAGGATTGGGTGCTACGGTACACTATGAGACTGGAGAAGATTTATCATCAGTTGGGCGGCTCAATCACCGTGATCATGAAGGAAGGCGTTGCGCATCACCCGCACAGTCTCATCGACCCGAAGCCGATCGCGGACTGGATCGAGCAGCACATGCATCCGGTCGAGGCGAACCGGCCGGCGTTCGCGGATTCAACCTACACCAAGACGCACTACTACAGCCTCGAAAATTCCTACCTCTACCTGAAGGAGGAGGATACCTACGCGACCGTGCGCGGACCGGGATACGTTCCCTCCTATGATCGCTATAGTCGTAACGGTTCTTCAAGTCCACCGGCTAACTTCGAAGCGGATGACATGTCGATCGTGGTGCCGCAGAAGCCGGCGCCGGGCAAACTGTGGGTGTTCCATCCGAGCTTTCTCGAGCGCGACTCGGCGGTGGCCATGGCGCTACTGGCCAACGGTTACTACATCGTGCTGCCACCAATCTCGGGGCCGGGGGCCGTGCAAAAGCAGTGGGACGAGGTCTATCAGCGGATGGTCGACAACGGATTTGCCACGAAGGTGGTGATGGAGGGGACCGGGGCGAAGGCGGGCGAGTCGTACGCGTGGGCGATCGCGAACCCGGACAAGGTCTCGGTGATTTACGCCCGGAATCCGCTTATGCGCAGCCTCATGTCGAAGACGCCGCCGATCGACAACGTGGCGCCGCTGGCCAAAGCCGGGGTGCCTATTCTGCACGACTGCGGGAGTCTCGACCCGTGGCTGAAGGACCAGACACGGGTGGTGGAGAAGCGGTACAAGGAACTCGGCGGGAAGATCACGGTGCTGGTGGCCGAGGGTGAGGGTCACTTCCCATTGTCGCGCAAGGATCCGAAGCCGGTGGTGGATTTCATCCTGAGCCACCAGCGGTAGGTGCATTACCGGGGCGGAGATCAATATAGGCCCCCGCCGTAACGATGCCAACGCAGAGGATTCAACATGAAATTCCATCCAACGGACGCTTTATCGGTGCGGAAGTGCACTGACATAATTTCCGGATAAGGACAAGAGACAATGAACGAGATTACCCGAAGCGAGAGGATAGCCTCAGAAAGGCTATCTAGTCTGGAGTCGCCGACGCGACGCTTACTTATGAAAGGGATGGCAGGCCTTGGGGCGACGCTTGTGTCTTCCTCGCTCTCCGAGGCTATCGCTGCTCAGACTCATCAGCCGGGGGCTCCTGGCAATCAGGTACCTCCAGACCAGGTTGGGTGGGGACCTTTTACTCCATCGAGCGGTGCAGGTCGATATCTCCAAGTTGTTTACCCGCCGTCCACGACCAAAGGGGAGCTGCAGATTGGTGTCATATACACCCTCTGGATTCCTGACAGTATCAAGACCGTGAGGGCGGTGATCGTTCACCAGCACGGCGCAAGCATTCCAGCCGCTCAGGCGGGGGCAACTTCTGCTTACGATTTGCACTGGCAAGCTCTTGCAAAGAAATGGAACTGCGTTCTTCTTGGACCTTCCTATCACGTTCTGAACGATGCCATTGACTTAACTCCAGGAGGCGCAGAGCTCTGGTTCGACCCGAGACAGGGTTCTGACCGTGCTTTCCTTCGGGCCCTGGACGAGTTTGCGACAAAATCGGGCCATGCGGAAATCGCTACGGTTCCTTGGTGTCTCTGGGGACACTCTGGTGGCGGGATATGGGCCAATGTGATGAGCATTCTTCACCCTGACCGAGTGCTCGCTGCTTTTCTTCGTTCGGGTACTGCGGCGATGTTTCGTTCGAGGCCCGAGTTTATCCAGCCTGAAATTCCGCCTGCAATCTATGAGATTCCCACGATGGTTAACTTCGGCGTAGGAGAAAGACGAAACCGTCCCTGGGACGGCTCCATTGCCACTTTCCAGGAGTACCGAGCCCAGGGCGCTCCCATTGGGTTCGCTCCCGATCCCCGTACCGGACACTTCTGTGGGGATGCCCGTTATCTCGCCATCCCGTTCTTCGACGCTTGCCTTCAAATGCGCTTAACGGAATGGAGCAACATCCTAAGACCGGTGGACCTGAGTTCTGCATGGCTGGCAACTCCGTTCGGGGATACAGCCACGGCTGCGGCGGAATTCAAAGGTGATCCTAACAAGGCCGCGTGGTTGCCAAATGAGGCCACAGCAAAAATCTGGATAGAGTATGTCCGAACCGGGACCGTAAGCGACGCAGGAGCACCCCCCGCTCCAGTCAATGTGCGCGCGCACGCTGATGCAAATCACGGCAATGAGATCAGTTGGGAAGCCGAGGCCGATATCGTCAGTGGACTTGGTGGCTTCATTGTGCTTCGAGACGGGCACGGGATCGCGAAGCTTCCCACGCAACCTCCAGAAGTGGTGTACGGGCGCCCACTCTTCCAGGGGCTCTCATATCACGACACACCCGTGGCACCGATCCCTCAGATGAGGCACGTTGACATGTCTGCCCAATCTGGCGCCAAGCACGTCTATACCGTGATCGCCTTGAGCAGTGCGGGCGTGCCTTCCATGCCCTCGTTGCCCGCAACCGTCGAATGAAGGAATTGTCAGAGTCTCCCGACCGAAAGGGGTCAAGTCTGCCCTCAACTTAACTTATTGTAGTACGATAGGTTCCGGGCTTCCTTCGTTAGCTATTGCCGGCCTTGATCGGCTGTCCCAACCATCAACTTCCCGCCGCGCTTCCTGTTCATTATGCGTACATCCGTCTTAAGATTCATTCCGCCTTGAAGTCTTGCGCGGCTGACCTAATGCAACCAGGCAAAGGTTAACTTCACAGCCCCAACTGAAAACCATTGGGTATGCAAATAAAAACTGCTTGACAAGCAGAGACCTGGACCAATATACAAATTGAGTAGTTTTATTACCAAATATATGGTTTTATAAGCTAAATTTATTTGAGATCGCCGTGCACAGGCTAGTTTCCCTATCCTCCGAAATGGACGACCAGCAGGCTCTATGTCGAGCCATTGGGAACCCGCAAAAGGTTAGCCAACATGCTGGACTGAGTTCCTTTGCCAGCGTCCGGCGGCCCAAAAACCACAATAATGACGGGGCATTCCCTGATCCCGAACAGAGGCTTCAGTCCGCACTGCCCAAGAACCCTCTGGAGAAAAGAGTGTCCTCTCCCGACGAGATCGCGGCAATAGCAGTATTCCTGCTCTCTGCCCGCGTCGCGCATATAACCGGCCAGCATGTGTTCGTGGATGGCGGCTACGGGCACCTCGATCGAGCGCTGACTTAAGAAATGACAACTTCAGCACCCATTACCGAACGACGGTATGTCGCCCCACTGATTCTCGTCACCACCCTATTTTTTCTCTGGGCGTTGGGGGGCAACCTCAATGATGTTCTCATCCCACATTTGAAGAAGGTCTTCGATCTGAACGACTTTCAATCGGCACTCATCCAGGTGGCATTCTTCGGCGGTTATTGCCTTTCCGCGTTGCCTGCAGGACGGCTGCTGGAAAGGATCGGCTACAAGAATGGAATAGTCGTTGGTTTGGTTACATGCGCGGCGGGCGCGCTACTGTTTATTCCCGCGGCCTCAATTCAGGTGTATGGATTATTTCTTTTTGCTTCATTTGTTATGGCGTGTGGCCAAGGGGTCCTCGAGGTGGCTGCTAACCCCTACGTGACACTGCTGGGGCCGGTAGATAGCTCAGAGCGACGATTAAATCTGGCACAGTCGTTCAATGCGGTGGGCGCAGTGGTGACGCCGTTCATTGGCGCGGCTTTTATCCTATCGGCTCTTGAGTATTCGCGTGAGCAGTTGACGACCATGACGCTCGCAGAGACGGCTGCGTATCGCACGGCCGTGGTCAGCACCGTGAGGATGCCTTACCTCGTCATAGCAGGAGTTTTTCTCGCCTATGCTGTTGTGATTTTTCTTTCCCAATTGCCAGAGGTCGGCGCAGCTGACGGAGCTGTGAAGCAGGAGTCAACCGGGGAAGAGCTGCGCGATATCTGGCGTTATGGCCACCTGGTAAAAGGAGTTATCGCACAATTCTTCTACGTTGGCGCTCAAATCGGCGTGGGCAGCTTCGTCATTCGACTGGCGCAGCATAGTATTCCTGGAATGCTCCAAAAGGATGCTTCGTTCTATTTGAAGTTGCATTTGATTGGATTCATGCTCGGAAGGTTCTCCGGTTCCTACATCATGAAGCGCGTGCCTGCTGCCAGGCTGCTTTCATTGTTTGCGCTCTCGACTCTGATCGGTCTCCTCGTAGTTCTTCTCGGCTCCGGCGTGGCTCCCCTGTGGGCGGTCGTCCTGATCGGTTTTTTTCATTCGATCATGTTCCCAACCATCTTTGCCCTAAGCATCAAGCAGCTTGGGCGATACACAAAACTTGGGTCGTCCTTGTTGGTGGCTTCGATCCTCGGTGGTGCCATCTGCCCCGCCATTATGGGATTTATTTCTGACCACAGCAACATTCGCGTGGCTTTCATAGTGCCCCTAATCTGCCAGGCCTATGTGCTCTACTTCGCGGTGCGCGGCTATCGGCCTGTTCTGGTTGCGGGATCCCGAGCTGCTGAACTGAGCACCGTGAAATGAGTCGGCGATTCGTACAATGACGCGACTTTCCACCTGCAATCGGCAGATGTATGGAATGCGTAACGGATTCGTCGAAGAGATATTTGAGATTTGAGTGTTAGCGTTGCCTGATTGCCGCAGCGTGTCGGCGAAGCATAATTGTCGAACCGTGATTGTGACACTATGACTGCCAAACCGGCAGTGGACGAGATCCGGCTCTCGCGCGTGCTGCTCCTGCTCGCGCTTTCCGTTTTCATCAATTACTTGGACCGCGGCAATCTCTCGATTGCAGCGCCAGCGTGTGGCACGCTCGCTGACGGAATTCTGATAAGCCGATTTGGGTGGCGCCCGGTTTTTCTCCTGGTGGGCCTGACTAGCCTGTTATGGCTGCTGCCATGGCTTCGCTGGATGCCAAAAGGCCATAGGGATTCCCCCTCGCAATCGGGACTCTCCGCGCCCGGCATGTTGCAGATTTTGGAGCAGCGGTCAGCATGGGGAACGTGTGTAGGTCTCTTCTGTATGAACTACTTGATGTACTTTCTCCTGACCTGGCTGCCGTTCTACCTCATGCACGAACGTCATTTTTCCTTGGCCACGATGGCGAAGATCGCTGGGTTGGCTTATTTCCTGATGGCTGTCGCAGCCACGTCCGCAGGATGGGTCTCCGATCGCGGCATTGCCTCAGGAAAAACTCTAACCCTGGTTCGCAAGACGTTTATGGTCGTGGGACAGGTGGGGGCTGGGATCTCGCTTGCCGCCTGCGTCGTCAGCGGGCCAGCGCTCCCGGTAGTATGTCTTCTGTTGGCGGCGGCGTTCTGGGGAATCAGCGCTGGCAAGTGGACCGGGCTGCAAAACTTCTTAGGCAATCTGGCTGGGTGGATCGCGCCTGTGGTGACGGGTTTGGTCGTGGACAAGACGGGACGGTTCTTTTGGGCTTTCATCATCACTGCGGTCATCGCCTTGTTGGGCTCGCTGTCCTGGATATTTATTGTCGGCACCCTTCGACAGGTGGATTGGTCAGCTCGCCCGGCTTACGCAGATTCGCGCTGATCTCTAAGCCCGCTGCAAAGGCCGTCGGATCGGAGCAGACCTTCAGTGCTGCGGTGAAAGAAGTGGTGTTCACCGGCAGAGTCGTGTATATCAGTAAGTTAATTACTCGATGTAGGTTACAAGTCTCGAGGAGGAAACATGAACACATTTCCAGTACGCTGTGGTTTTCGACGCACCATGACCTCCATCGCGATACACCGGCTCTTTCTCTTGATCGTGACTGTCACGGCTTTCACCGTGTCCGCATTGGCGCAGGACATTCAGAAGCTCGACCCCGCTCTCGAGCAGTTGGTGGGGCCTGATTCCAAGCTGGAGCGCATAGCCACTGGTTTCAACAAGTGGACTGAAGGACCAGTTTGGACGCACGAAGGAACTCTCCTGTTTGCGGAGATCCCAGCAAACAACATCGACCTGTGGATCCCGGGTACGGGCGCGAGCGTTTTCATGCACCCCAGCGGATATACAGGTGCAGAGCCATTCAAAGGGCCGGAGCCAGGCTCAAATGGAATGACCTTGGATCCTGATGGTCGAGTGACCGTGGCGGGCCACGCCAGACGCAATGTATGGCGCATGGAATCCCTCGACCCGAAAGCACAAATCACGATTCTGGCCGACTCCTATCAAGGAAAGAAGTTCAATAGCCCCAATGATCTGGTGTACAAATCTGATG
>QHZC01000436.1 GCA_003224515.1 Acidobacteriota bacterium | reverse complement strand
ATATCGAGAGTGCCTCTGAGCAACTCGATTTGTGTATGACTCATGGTAACACCTAGAAACTCGACATATAGTCCTTCCTTCGTCGAATGTCAACAGCTCTCACATGTGATTGACGGCGCAGAGTCAATCAACAGTCCGGGAAAATTGGTATATATAGGTTCACATGACCCAAAAAGCAGGACATGAATTCCATAGTTGGCGGCACCAACTCAAGCTCTATGGTCATCTCGAGAGCGGCACTAGGAATGCTTCCAATCTCAAGAGACGCCCTCAGGATTAGCTATTTTTTTCGCTTGACTCAATAATTCAATATGAAGATATTGGCGCTCAATTGGTGCAAGGTGCGAAGGTGCTTGGTATATATTGGTTCACATTCTTTCAATTTCGTTTTGCTTTGCGTCACCGCGAGCTTGTCGGGGAGCCGGTGCGCTGACTACGGGAAGGACCTTCATGAGCAGCTTCTCCTTTCGGTGCAAAGCGTGCCATAGGTCGCATCGACCCCTGAAGTTCTGGAGCGGAAAGAAATGACTCTGTGCAGTGCCCTCGGAAGTCCGGGAGAGATTCTGGAATTTCGATGTTTCTGTCTCGGGTGAAAGTATTTCCAGCAGTTTTTCCGGCGCGGGTACCATTCTGGAGATATGGGGAAGGGGGAATTAGATGAATCCGAAGATCATCAAGATGATGCTTGGGCTGCTTTTGTTGGGCCTCGTAATTCCTGCTCCTTTGAAAGCGCAGGTATCTGGCGCAATGGTAACGGGTACGGTCACGGACCCCTCCGGAGGCGTGATCGCCGGCGCACAAGTGGCAGCAAAGAACGTTGCTACCTCGCTTGTCAGTTCCACCACCACAAATTCAGATGGTTTTTACAATCTTCCAAACCTTCTTCCTGGAGACTACCAGTTCGCAGTGACTGCTTCGGGTTTTACCACCAAGGTCTTGTCCATCACTCTCACCGTCGGCGCGAAGCGGGCGCTGGACGTCAGCATGGTCGTCGGACCGTCGCAGCAGACCGTGCAGGTAACCGAACAAGCCCCTACGATTCAACTCGCGTCATCGACGATCAGCGGAGTCGTAGAAGGATCCGAAGTACGCGAGCTGCCGCTCAATGGCCGGGACTGGGCCTCCTTGGCCACGTTGCAACCGGGCGTGGTTTCGGTGCGCACTCACGAGTCGGTAACTCAGGTTGGCTCTCATGCGCGCGGACTGGGCATGCAATTGAGCATTGGCGGCAATCGGCCCCAGCAGAACACTTACCGGCTCAACGGCATTATCATTAACGATTATTCGAATGCCGGACCCGGGAGCGTGCTCGGCCAGAACCTAGGCGTAGACGCGATTCAAGAGTTCTCCGTCCTGACCAGCAACTATACCTCAGAATACGGCTTCACCTCCGGCGGCGTCGTCAATGCCATCAGCCGCTCGGGCACCAACCAGTTTCACGGCAGTGCTTATGAGTTCCTGCGCAACAGTGCGCTGGACGCGGCGGATTTCTTTGAAAACGCCAATGGTCTCCCCAAGGCAGCTTTCCGACGTAATCAGTTCGGAGGCTCCGCCGGCGGACCGATCTGGAAGGACAAAGTATTCATTTTTGGAGATTACGAGGGACTCCGGCAGAGCAAAGGTATCACCCACGTCGCCAACGTCCCTTCGCCCAATGCCCGCAACGGAATCCTTGACGACGCTAATGGTAACCCTCTTCCCGCCTTACCCTCGAATTTCGCGTGTCCCCCCGGGTCGACATTGCCTGTCCCGGGGCAATCAAACACCTGCGTCGATGGCACGATCGCGAAGTTTTTCACATTCTACCCGGCGTTCAACGCCGGCCTGATTGGCCCAAGCAACAATACCGGGCGTTACGCCTTCTCGGGCGCGCAAGTGGTGCCAGAGAACTACTACACGACCCGGGCCGACGTAAAGTTTTCGGACCAGGACACGTTGAATGGCAGTTGGTATTATGACCGCTCAACATTCACACAGCCCGACGGGACAAACCAGGTATTGGATCAGTTTGTCGTAGGCCGGCAAGGCTTTTCTGTGGAAGAGACACACGTCTTCAGCCCTGGCCTGGCCAATGCGATCCGCTTTGGTTACAACAGCAGCTATGCGGATGGCCAACTGACCCCGGCGGCGATTAACGCGGCGGCGAAGGATCCCTCCTTTGGTATCTCCCAGAATCTGTTCGCGCCGCGAATCAACGTGCCAGGGCTGACCCCATTCCGTGGGGGACTGAACGGCCAGTCCGTCCAGAACTACCTCCTGCAGACTTATCAGGTTTATGACGATGCCGTCCGCAATATCGGAAAGCACAACGTTAAGTTCGGAGGCACAGTTATTCTTTATCATTTAAACCTTTTTGCGCCTTTCATCGAGGACGGCACGGCCTCGTTCGCCTCGATGTCGGACTTTCTCAATAATGTTGCCCATAATGTGACGGGCCCTCCCGACCTTGCTGCCGTGAAGACCCACCATAACCACACCTCGGTCATCGCCGGATATGTCCAGGATGACTGGAAGGTGCGTTCCAGCCTGACCCTAAATCTGGGCTTGCGATATGAGATAGAAACCATTCCGACGGAGACCAACGGCCTGGTCGCCAACATGCCGACGATCACCACCGATCCCAACCTAGGTCCTTTCAACAAGTTCTACTTCTCGCACAATCCAACGAATAAGAACTTCGAGCCGCGGATCGGTTTTGCCTGGGATCCCTTCCATAACGGAAAGACCGCAGTTCGGGGGGGCGCCGGACTATTTGATTCCCTGCCGCTACCCTACGAGCTGGTCATCAACAATGCGCAAACGTCGCCGTTCCACGTCAACGCTATCGTGACGGGGTGCGCATTCACTTCGAATCCGACTTGTGCTCCACAGGGCTCATTTCCGCATGCGCTGCCGCTGACCAACCCGCCAGCCTCGGCCCAGACCTGGAACTATGTGGACACCAACATCAAGCGCAACTATATCTACCAATACAACCTGAGCGTGCAAAGGCAGCTCACGGGGTCTCTTTCGTTAACGGTGGCCTATACAGGCTCCCGCGGCATCCACAATCCCTTCCAACTCGACGACCGAACCCGGTCGGCAGCGGATGCGTGCCCGGGGCTTGCGGGACCGTGAGTTCAACAACCAACGCCATTGTTCCGGGGCAATTGATCAACGCGAACGTTGCGCAGATCCAGACGACCCTTTGGTCGAGCATGTCTTATTACAACTCTCTTCAGGTGCAGGTAGAAAAGCGCATGAGCCATGGGCTGCAAGTGCTGTCCTCATTCACGTGGGGTAATACCATCGATACGTCGTCCGGCAGCTTTGCGGGCGACAATTTCGCTTCGAACCTCTCCGCCATCACCCCGTGGTGGGATTTGAGGATCGTCCGAGGGCTGGCGGACTTCAATGTAAGCCGCAATTTGACGGTGAACGTGCTGTGGGATGTCCCGACACCCAAGGCCATTTCCGGGCCTGCCGCGTGGATCGCCAGGGGCTGGCAGTTGGGCGGCATCATTCAGGCCAGCAGCGGAGTTCCTGTCTGGGCACTGGCAGGCATCGGCGGAGACCCAATGGGGCAGCTCAACTCTGCACCCATCGCGATTCCGGATCGCGTTGCGGGATGCGCGCTGACGAACCCTTCGTCAGGTCGCCACGGCAGCCTGCAGTACATCAATCCCGCATGCTTCATCAATGCCCAGGCCCCCGATCAGGCCTTTTATAACGCCAACTGTGATCCCAGTTTCGCTTTTCCCACGTGTATCAACCTTCTCGGCAACCTGGGGCGCAATACCGTCATAGGGCCAGGGCTGGTCAACGTGGATTTCTCTATGGTAAAGAACACCAAAGTTCCCATAATTTCGGAAAATTTCAATGTTCAATTCCGAACTGAGTTCTTCAACGTTTTCAATCGCGCGAACTTCGCGCCACCTCTGGACAACCTTCAATCTCTTGACGGCAGTGGAGCCCCCGTGAGTGGCTTTGGCCAGCTCACTTCTCTGCAGGTCCCATCGCGCGAGATTCAATTCGCGTTGAAGTTCACATGGTAGATATCGAGAACTTTGGTATTTCATGAACAGCGCGAGCCGGAATAGCACAAAACCCACAAGTTCAACGTGCTATGCGACATTGCTACGGACCGCGCACCTGAGTTTCCTGCCGCCGCTCGATCGTAGCGGCAGAATTTTGCGAGGTCGTGATGAAGCGCTGCGTGCTGCTTCTGCTGGTTTGTCTGGCTCTACCCTGGCCTTTTTTTGGGCAAACTCCTGCTCCGGCAATTCGCGATTAAACGAGTCAAGTGGCTGTTAACCCGAGGGTGCTGGTTCTCGACCAACTAGCCTCTTATTCTTCAGTGAGTTAGGCTTATTCGGCGATTTTGTAGCATTCGATACGCCGCCGAGGGCTCTCTAAAGCTCGTAGGCAAGAAAGAAGGCCACGCCTGCCTCGCGAGTAGACGCGTCGAACCGAGAGAACGGATCGTCGGGTTGGGAGGTGCAAGGCCGGAAATGACGAAAGATGTTGAAGCCATCCTTTACCTGGCCTCCCGTTTTGCCGCTTAATATGAATTCGACAACTGCAGCGGATGTCGTACTCTAATGAGTTGAGCCGGAATCAAATGAGTGAATCTCTACATCAGGGCGAGCAACGCAGAAATGGCCTCTTCGGCAGCACAAAACGAGTGGTCATTAAGTTGGGAACCAGCACGGTCACGGGCTCCCAGGGCGAACTCTCCTTGGAACGGATCGAACCGATTGTGCACTCAATCGCGACTCTCCAAACGAACCGCCGCCAAGTCGTCTTGGTGTCTTCCGGCGCCGTCGGACTCGGCCGGGGATGGCTCGGACTCCACCCTTCTCGCCTGAAAGACATGGCAACCAAGCAGGCTTGCGCCGCCGTTGGTCAGAGCTTATTGATGGAAGCCTATAAAAGGCTGTTTGGTGCGTACAACGTGAAGATTGCTCAGGTGCTGCTGACCGAAGAAGATTTCAGCAACTGGCAGCGTTATTCCAACCTACGGCGAACGATGGAAAAACTGATTGGATTTGGCGTTTTGCCCATCGTC
>QHZC01000435.1 GCA_003224515.1 Acidobacteriota bacterium | reverse complement strand
CGAAAAATCAGGATGTTGGACCCCAGATGGAGTGCGCCGGGATAAACCGGCGTGAAGTCGCGAATGCAAGAGTCGTACAGGTAACGCGTAGCGAGCCAACCTGGCCCCGAGTCATGCGCGGGCAGTCGCAAGGCTGCACGTGAAGCGTTGACAGGGGGACATGCAGGCAGGGTTATTGAGCCGTGAAAGGGGTCGGAAATCAGAGCGCCGACGCTGTTCCATTGTGCGGAAGGCAAGACCGATGAATGCGAAATCGCGAGCATTGATCGGGCTCTGCGCGGTCGAAGACCCCTAGCATGCATGGAAACTTCACGCGCGAGAACCGGGAGGTCCCGTCAACGCCCGACACGTAGTCGTGCACGGGCCGGTTGGAGAAGGACATGATCCAGAAGTCCAACATGCACGTTGACGGGAAGTCGGACGGTCGTGCAGTACCGACGAAGTGCCTGAACAAAAGCGGGAATCCGCTGGCGGAGGGAAGACGACCGACCAAGGAGAACACCGAGCAGACGACCGCGTCCCAGACACAGAGCTGGGGTGACGCGTTGAGCGGCCTGCGCGGTGTGCGGGAAGCGGCAAAGAGGGACAAGCGGTTACGGTTCACGGCGCTACTTCACCATGTATCCGTTCTGCTGCTGGAGAGCAGCTTCTACGCCCTGAAGCGAGACGCAGCTCCCGGAGTAGACGGAGTCACGTGGACGGAATACGAGACGGGCCTGGGTGAACGGCTGAAGGATTTACACAGCCGCGTGCATCGAGGAACGTATCGAGCGCAACCTTCGAAGAGAACTTACATTCCCAAGGCGGATGGACGACAACGTCCGTTAGGGATCGCTGCGCTGGAAGACAAGATCGTCCAGCATGCAGTGATGACGGTCCTCAATCAGATTTACGAAGAGGACTTTCTGGGGTTCTCGTATGGCTTCCGACCCGGGCGACGCCAGCATGATGCGCTGGATGCTCTCTGGGTGGGAATCATGAGAAGGAAAGTGAATTGGATTCTTGACGCCGACATCCGGAGTTTTTTCGATGAAATTCGACACGATTGGCTCCTGAAGTTCGTCAAGCATCGCATCGCTGATCGAAGGATACTCCGTCTCATCGGAAAGTGGTTGAGAGCTGGAGTATCGGAAGAAGGGCAATGGTCGAAGACGGAGCGGGGAACTCCGCAAGGTTCGGTGGCATCACCGTTGCTTGCGAACGTTTACCTGCATTATGCCTTCGATCTATGGGCTCAGCACTGGCGGCGCCATCGGGCGACAGGTGAAATGATCGTGGTCCGATACGCTGACGATGCTGTATTGGGATTTCAGCACCGTGCCGACGCAGAGCAGTTCCTCCGAGACTGGAAGGAACGGCTCGGCCGGTTCGGATTAGAGCTGCACCCGGACAAGACGCGACTGATCGAGTTCGGGCGCTACGCAGTTGCAAACCGAAAAGAGCGTGGAGAAGGGAAGCCGGAGACGTTCAACTTCCTAGGTTTCACCCACATCTGTGGGCAAACGTGGAAGACCGGCAAATTCCTCGTTCTACGTAAGACCATCCACAAGCAGCTCTCTGCCAAATTGAGAGCGCTGAAGGAGGAGCTTCGAAGACGCAAACATCTGTCTATGGCGGAGCTCGGGAAATGGTTGAGGTCCGTTGTACAGGGATACTTCAACTATCATGCAGTTCCCGGGAATCTGGCCAGCCTTCGAAGTTTTCGGTTACAGGTGATCCGGCGCTGGCTGCGCGCGCTACAGCGACGCAGCCAGAAAGATCGGATGAATTGGCCACGACTCGTGGCCATTGCAGAGCGCTGGCTTCCCCACCCTAGCATCCTTCATCCTTATCCCAATTTGCGCTTTGACGCCAAACATCCGCGGTAAGAGCCGCATGCAGCAATCCTGCACGTGCGGATCCGTGCGGGGGGCGTCAGGTTAACTGGCGTCCCTACCGCGACCCCTAATGAAAGACGCCGGAATTGGATGCCCCGCACTCAGCTCGCTTTCAATTCCGGCGATCTCGCATTTCAGGAAATCACCACGTCAAGACCCAACCGTAACAGCGCAACGAGAGTGGTTTCCCTGGACGCCGTTTGGCCCGTGACTGCCACTTTTCCGAATACCCCACTTTACATCCATGTGGAAAAGGATTTTCAGAGTCATCATATGCAGATTTACAGCTCTACACTCATGGGTGGGCAGGAGAGGGAAAGAAAGTGTGTGAGGAATGCCTAGAGAAGTGTTAGTTTTTCGATTTTTCCGCCTCCGGACAGGCTCTGCACTCATGGAGCATTGTATGCTGACGAGGGCGGGTGTACGTTATCGGTCGGGCCGAGAAGTCAAATTGGAAATCCCGGCTTCATTTTTTCCGACGACCGGTCAGCAGGGTCTAGTCATGTTGACTTTCGCATAAAGGAGGGCCAAACGGTATGTCGCTGAAGGGCAAGTACGCCTTGATCACGGGATCTTCTCGGGGGATTGGCAGGGCCATAGCAATGAAGTTGGCAGAATGCGGCGCGAAGATTGGCGTTCACTACTATAAGAACATTGACGCCGCGAATGACACGCTCGCAAAAGTACGGGAGCGCCGCTCTGACG
>QHZC01000434.1 GCA_003224515.1 Acidobacteriota bacterium | reverse complement strand
CCCAGTGACTTTAGTCACTTCCGAAAGATCATCTGCGATTCACAATGTTGGTAGATGCGGAGGTGATCATGAATTTCAGCAGCGAAACTAAAGTAAAGGATATTGCGCTTTCCAATCCAGCGGCTCGGCGAGTGCTAGAAGACGCCGGACTGGATTATTGCTGTGGTGGCGGTAAGTCCCTTCATGAGACGTGCCTGCACGCCGATGTCTCGCCGGAGGAGATTCTGAACCGTCTACGAGAAAACAGCAAAAACAACGGGCCCGAGGATCGAAACTGGATGGCAACGCCCCTATGTGACCTGACACGGCACATTCGTGACAAGCACCACCGATATGTTTGCGAGGCGATCCCCCGAACGCAAGTGCTATTGGACAAGGTCACTTCAAAGCATGGCAAAAATCATGTCGAGCTTGCGGATATCGGGAGGCTCTTCACAGAGGTTGGCAGAGAGATGATCATGCACATGCAGAAGGAAGAGCAGATTCTTTTTCCATACATCGATGCCTTGGAGCGGGCGGCCAACGCGCATAGCTCGGTCGAGCCACCCTTCTTTCAAACCGTAAGGAACCCGGTCCACATGATGATGAAGGAGCACGATGCTGCGGGAGAATTAGTGCGACAAATTCGCAGTTTGACCTCGGACTTTACGGCTCCTGACGACGCCTGCACCACCTTCAAGGCCTTGTACGAAGCTCTCAGAGAATTCGAGGCAGACCTTCACCAGCATGTACACCTCGAAAACAACGTTCTCTTCCCGCGCGCTGTGGATATGGAAGCCGCTGCCGCCTGAAGGAGCAGCATCGCGATAACATGAATCTCTGAACGATGACATCCGAGGAGGAGAGAATATGAGCAACAGTCCCAAGCAAGCCGCTCGTTCCGCAGCGGTCCGAACTCCTGGCCCTTTGGAAAATCCCATGCTTTCGTTTGACCTGAATGCCGAGATCGAGCAGTTGCGCCGGGAAGGTGGGTGGCAGGCTGGGCGCGACTCGAAAACATTGGTGAAGCATCCTGATTTCCGGGTCGTATTGACGGTCCTGAAATCCGGGGCGCGCCTCCACGAGCATAGAGCTGCCGGCAGAATTTCCGTGCAGACGCTCGCCGGCCACATCCGAATGCACGCAGACAGCAAGGTCTTTGATCTGCCCACAGGTCATCTGTTGGCACTGGAACGAGAGATTGCGCACGATGTCGAAGCTCTTGAAGACAGTTCTTTTCTCCTGACCATTGCGTGGCCAGAAAACGCGAGCAATTCCTGACTCTGGGCCAATGTGTCAGGCACGGAGGGAAGTTTTGCGGAGGAAGGCATGGTTCAGTTCGATGCAGCACACAGAGCAGTTCATTATCCATCTGATCGTCGATTTCGAATCTGGATTCGCCCTTCCATTCTTATCGGTGTCGGCATCGCAGGCCTCTCGGTAATCGTTGCGGCCTGGATCGAGGTCGCAGTAGCCGGAATGCCTCGCGTTCCGGCAGTTCCGCAGGTCTATCCGAACAACTTCGCAGGGCCGCACGGATTTCCGGTATGGGTGCGCTACTGCCACTTCTTCAATTTCCTTTTCGTGATGATGCTGATTCGCGGCGGGCTGTCGATCCTAATGGACCACCCTCGGCTCTACTTCAACGAAGGCTGCACACCGGGCAGCGAATGGATACGACTTACACCGCTGAAAGTCCCACGCGACCGCATTTGGACCGCGAAGGATGACGCGCGCTACATTTCGCCACTCGTTGGCACACCGGGTTATCGGCACACAATTGGCCTTGCACGAGTCTGGCATTTCATCGATGTGCACGGTTTTATCGCCACGGGCATCGCCTTCATCGCCATGCTCTTCAGTACGGACCAGTGGAAGCGGATCGTGCCGACTTCTCCGCTCGTCCTCTTGCAGGCCTGGAATACGATAACGCATTGCAACAGATCGCCTATTTCACAGTAGTGCTTGTGTTCGGCCCGCTCGCAATTGCTACCGGGATAGCCATGTCCCCGGCGGTGGTGAACCGGTTTCCATGGTACGCCCAAATATTTGGCGGCCGGCAATCAGCCCGTTCTATCCACTTCCTCACCATGTTCAGTTTCCTTGCGTTCTTGGTGGTGCACGTGACTCTGATTGTGATGACAGGATTCGTGCGAAACATGAACCATATTGTGATGGGCACGGACGATCAGCGGCCCATTGGAATGTATCTGGGATTTGTGGGCATCGGCGTGATCGTTCTGTCGTGGGTGGTGGCGCACTACGTCTCTTGGCACCATCCACGCGGGGTGCAGCATGCACTGAAATCCGTAACATATCCGATGCAGCTGCTTACGTTGAACCGGTTGGTTCCACAGCAGAAATATACCGAGAACGAAATCTCTCCATACTTCTGGCTCAACGGGAAGATGCCAATCCGGGAGGATTGGAAACGACTGGCAGAGGACGGGTTCGAGGATTTCCGCCTCAGGGTAGGAGGATTGGTCAAAAACCCGGTTGAGCTTTCCCTTGCGGACCTGGAGCGTCTCGGTCAGACGGAACACATCACCATGCACCACTGCATTCAGGGATGGAGCGGCATCGCGAAATGGGGCGGGGTCCCAATGAAGGCGCTGATCGAACTCGTGCAGCCAAAACCGGAAGCGAAAGTGGTGGCGTTTTTCTCGTTTGGCGAAGCTCTGTACGGCGGGCCGTATTACGATACGCAAAGCCTAGAGAATGTTCAAAAGCCACAATGCTTACTGGCGTCGAGGATGAACGGGCAACGTCTTCCGCAGGTATATGGAGCGCCCCTACGGTTGCGGGTGGAGAACCAGCTTGGCTACAAGATGGTCAAGTGGATCGAGCGGATCGAGTTTATCGAGTCGGAAAAGTCGCTGGGTAAAGGAGAAGGCGGCAAAAACGAAGACGACGAGTATTTCGACCTGCTGCCCAACATTTGATGCTGAAGCTCGATCCAACCGCCCATGAGCATGCGGGCGCTGACCACATTCTTTCCTTTCTGAGGCGCGCCCGGCTGGATTGGCTCCTGCACCATTTTCCGCAGCGACTCGTACGTTCAGTCTATGTGTTCGTGAATGGCTTCGTCACGATTGGATTGCTGGCTGTGCTGGCGCTCGTGAGCCACAATCCATTTGTTTTTCCATCCCTCGGGCCCACTGCATATCTTCTGTTCTTCTCCCCGCTCGGCGAAACTTCAAGCCCACGAAACACGATTTTCGGCCACGCTATCGGGCTCGTGTGCGGTTATGCGGCATTTGCTGCCACAGGCGCGGGAGTACTGCCGTTCGGGGCGCACCAAGGTATCTTCTGGCCAAGAATCCTGGCAGCGGCCCTTTCGCTTTCAGCCACGGGCGCATTCATGGTTCTTCTCGAAATTAGCCATCCTCCTGCCGGTGCCACTACCCTGATCGTTTCCCTCGGGATTATTTCGAAACCGCGTGAGCTCGTCATCATCGAAGCGGCGGTATTCCTGCTCGTGGCTCAGGCTCTGGTGATCAACCGGCTCGCCGGATTACCGTATCCATTGTGGAATGCTCCGGCTTCGACCAAAGGAATGAGCGACGGCTCTGAGTAGGCTCAACTGGGGTGGCGGAAACGGAGAATACGATGGCAAATGTGAGTCCAGCAAGCAGCCAGCGACCCGTGTGGCTCGATGACAAGACAAAGTCCATCATGGACCGGGCCATCGCACGCGAGCAATCCCTGTCGCGCCTGTTGATGACTTACATTGTTACTGGGCTAATTTTCATGCTCCTGCCCGGTACATTCCTCGGTGTATGGAATCTGATCAAGATCAGCAGTCGTGAGGCTGCGGAATCCATCTCTCCAGCGTGGATTCAGGCGCATGGCCATGCACAACTCTTCGGTTGGGTGGGTACATTCGTCCTTGGCATCGGTTTTTACTCGATTCCGAAGCTGCGAAAGTTGAAGCCCTTTGCGCTTTGGGAGGGGTGGGTGTGCTGGGACTTTGGACCATCGGCGTGATCATTCGCTGGCTGTCCAATATCTACCCCTGGCATTGGCGCATTCTCATGCCAGTTTCGGCCGCACTGGAACTCCTCGCCTTCCTGATTTTCTTTCAGGCCGTCGCGAGCCACAGGCAGGCGGGCGGGGCGCGGAGACCTTGGGAATCTTGGATCTTTGTCGTGATCGCAGCGACCATCGGGCTATTGGCGTCCCTGGTGCTGAATCTGGAGGCGTCCATCCAATTGGCCCGCCATGCAAGTTCTCCGGCATTCGCGCCGGAATTCGATCAGCGTTATCTGATCGTGTCCACATGGGGCTTTTTGGTGCCGATGGTGTGGGGTTTTAGCTCGCGCTGGCTTCCCGTCTTCATGGGGCTGCGCCCCCTGCGGAACAGGCCTCTCCTAGTCGCTTTGGGGTTGAATACGGCGGGTGTGGTGGTTGGTTTCCTTGAACATCTCGCACTTGGCGGACGTGTTGTTACTGGCTGGAGCGGCGGTAGCCATTGCAGCGATTCGCTTTTTCGAGCCTCCAGCGAAGGCGGCGAAAACCATCAACGTTCACCCAAGCTTTCCTGTTTTTGTGCGCATTGCCTATGGGTGGCTGGTCGTCGCTGCGACTCTCGGCATCTGGGCATCGCTCGTCAACAAAGCACCTGGAATCTCCGGGGCATCGCGTCACGCGCTGACGGTTGGGTTCATCGCGACGATGATCTTTTGCGTTGGCCAAAGGGTTCTGCCCTCATTTTGTGGCATGCGAGTGTTGTGGAGCCCCAAGCTGATGCTGGTCATGTTGGCGCTGCTGACGACCGGCTGCACTCTCCGAGTCGCGTCGGAGATCCTTGCCTATCAGGACTACGCGAAATGGGCGTGGAATGTCCTGCCCGTTTCTGCGCTCATCGAACTCACAGCAGTGGCCTTGTTCGCGATCAACCTGATTGCCACGTTTGCGCGTCCACCTGTGGTCGTGACATCTGCGCTTACCATGACGACCGAATAGGCATTCCGAATGGATGGAACGAAGCGAGAGGAGTCGAATCAAGCTGTACTGTCAATTCTTCGTGGCCCCGCGCCTTTTGGCTGCTTTCTTGGTCTTCCTCTGAGGCCGTGACTTCAGGAGCCTAAGTGCCGAGCCTTTATGTATCGCGATGTGGTCGGTTTTGTCACTCTTGATGAAATATTGGGGTTCGTCTCTCGTTGCGTGGTGGACGTAGCCTTTGAACCGCACATCGGAAACAACCCTCTTCGTGATGACGCCGCGAACTCGACCTGCTTCCGAATTCCATTCAACGTGGTCACCGCGTTTAAACGTCTTGGCCATGGGGCATGAAGCCATTTTACGAGGAAAACGGCGCTACGGGACCGGACCAGACAGGAAGTTGACGGAGAGCATAAGGCGAAGTACGATCGCGCAAGTAGAAGTGTGCCAGCAAGCACGTTTGTGGGGGGCGTATGGCATCACCGAATCAACACCTGGTTCAAACTCCATCGAAGAATGACGTTGAGCTGTCCCTTGGATTCGACGATCCTCTCTCTCAGGCAGCCGTTTCTACCGCTCTAGTCTCGGTCTTTCGTGGAAAGTTTTGCGATGCCATCCTGCCGAATCGAAAAACAGCGACCTTCAAGAAGGAAGAGGTCATTTACGATGTGGGGGACAAGGAGCGAACGCTCTTCTTTCTCCGGGATGGGTTTGTAAAGGTGGGAACGATCACTTCTGATGGCCACGAACTGATCTATGACGTGCGAAAAGGTGGGGATGTCGTCGGGGAACTGTGCGCGTCAGAGACGCGCCGCCCGGACCGGGCTGTGGCGTTAGAGGAAACAGAAGCCATCCCCGTGCCATTCGAGGACGTGATGGAAGTCGTGCGAAAGCAACCCGACTTGCTCGCGCGCCTAGTGGATGTTTTCTGCCGGGCGCTGAACGAAGCCTATGCTCAGGTGAACACACTGGCGGTGGACGATATGGCTCATCGGCTGGCCAAAGTGCTGCTGAAATTGGCGGTGAAGATAGGCCAGCATTCGGGACCGGAGGTTGAGATTCCCACGTATCTTACGCAAGATGAAATTTCACAGATGGTGGCGGCGCGCCGAGAAAGAATTTCAACGGCGTTGAATTTCCTTCGTCGCAAGAAGATGATTCAGTACACGAATCACGGGCATTTGGTGCTGAATGTGAGCGCCTTGGAAGGCTATTCGGCTTGATAGCGGAGCACGACTAACTCCTTCAGTTGAATTAACCCACCTTAGTGTTACCGAAGTAACAGTCGTAGGAAGCCGTTACCAAAGTAACTGACTCGCGTCAAGCAACGTGGTAGCAACAATGAGCCAGCTTGGCGGAATCCGAACGCCAGCCACGGTTCGACCACAGAGGGGGAGGGATCTCCGATGAGAAAATCCTGGGGTACGCTGTTCTTGCTCGGCAGTCTCGTGGTTTGTCTTAGCCTGATAGCTCAGGAGAAAGAGGTAGTTCAGACCGAAAAAGACAACCGCTCAGGATTCGACGCGGCCATTCGCGAAAACGCAAAGCAAATGGCCAATGAGGGCAAGCGAACTTTTCGATTCGACACATTTGGCGATGAAGCCTTTTGGGGAGATACGCTCCATCTTCATCAAGCAATTGAGGGCGCAAAATTGGGTGGCGTCGGACCCGGCGTAAGTCCGGCCACGGCACTGGCTGTAGGACTGAAAGTGGATGTGGACGCCCTTCCTGCCAGCCTGATAGCAGTTCTTAAGGAAGGAATGGTCAATCTTAATGATCCGGCGACAACGCTTGCGTTGCTAAAGCTGAATTCGGTGGTGGGAGTGACCGGCTTCTTCAATGAGCAAGGTACATTAAGGAGCATCGGGATTCAGTGCGCATTTTGCCATTCCACAGTAGACAACTCGCTGGCACCCGGCATTGGGCATCGTCTGGACGGGTGGCCGAATCGGGACTTAAATGTTGGAGCAATTGTTTCGTTAGCGCCGAACTTGTCGCCTTTCACGGAGTTGCTTGGAGTGGATGCCAACGCTGTGAGGACAGTCCTTGCAACGTGGGGTCCGGGTTGCTTTGACGCAGAATTGAGTAAAGATGGAAGGGCTCTGCGCCCGGACGGGCAACGAGCCTGCGCGCTGATTCCGCCGGCGTTTGGGTGGGCGGGCGTCAACCTGCATACCTGGACCGGTTTTGGCTCCGTGCCGTACTGGAATGCATACGTTGGAGTGACGGAAATGAACGGTTCCGGTACATTCTTTGATGCCCGACTCAGTGATCCCACGCAGTACCCGCTTGCTGCAAAGGACGGATCGTGGAACACGCGAGGCGTCCCGGACTTGGTGACCTCGAAGTTGGCTGCCCTGCATTTCTACCAATTGGCGATCCCGGCACCGAAGCCGCCCAAGGGTAGCTTTGACGCGGCCGCAGCGGAGCGCGGCAAGGACATCTTCAACGGACAGGGGAAATGTTCGACTTGCCATGTGCCACCGCTCTTTACCGAGCCGGGGAACAACCTGCACGCTCCGAGTGAGATCGGTGTGGACTGGGCACACACTCAAGGCGGCTTCTTCCACGATGGGCGCTTTGCCACGCTGAACGACGTGGCCCAACACTACAACAGCTTCTTCGGGCTCGGTCTGAGTGACCAACAGGTCCACGACTTGGTCGAATATTTGAAGTCGTTGTAAATGATCAGAAGGACGTGTCAACAGCTCGCTGATTGGGCGGGCTAGGGTGTTTGTTACCAAAGTAACTGACGCCACAAACTGAAACTGATAGCTATATTGGCCAGACCCAAATTCAGTGCGGGGGCGTGTGCGATGAGAAGGATTCTGGCCTTCCTGTACCTTTTCGCGTTCCTCATCCTTTGTTTCGCACTCGGGAGTCAACCCCAAGTCGCTGCGCAGAGCCAAACACAAAACAAATCGGCGATTCGCTAGGGGGCCTACCGAATGGAGGAAAAGTATGGGAACTGCGGCAGCAGGACCAAGTCATCTTGCCATCAAACTGAAGAGCCGAGAGCAGGTAGCTGAGGACACCATGGCCTTCCGCTTCGAAAGGCCGGCTGGCTGGACCTTTAAGGCAGGGCAGTCGTTCGATATGACCTTGCTTGACCCTCCCGAGACGGATGCGGAGGGCAATACTCGGGCATTTTCGGTCGCCAGCGCGCCTCAAGAAGACTTTCTGATGATTGCCACTCGGATGCGGGATACCGCCTTCAAGCGGACACTCAAAACCCTGGAACTGGGCAGCACGGTCAAGATTGAAGGGCCTTTTGGCAATTTGACCCTTCATAACAATGCCGCGAAGGGGGCTGGTTTGCTCGCAGGCGGGATTGGCATAACCCCGTTTCGAAGCATGGTGTTTCGCGCGGCGCGAGAGAAATTACTGCACCGCATCTACCTCTTCTTTTCTAACCGTCGCCCGGAGGACGCTCCATTTCTCGAAGAACTGCGGGCGCTCGAAAGGGAGAATCCAAATTTCAAGCTCATTGCCACCATGACCCAGATGGAGAAATCGAAGCGGGCTTGGGATGGCGAAACCGGTCTCATTGATCAAAAAATGCTCTCAAAATATTTGAAGGATGTGACTTCGCCCATCTACTACACTGCTGGCCCACCAGGAATGGTCAAGGGTTTGCGTGAGGTTCTCAATAAACGCGGAGTGGATGACGACGATATACGGACGGAAGAGTTCTCCGACTACTGAGCGAGTCTGCGTTTAGGGGTTCACCCCACCATTGTCGGTCCAACTTCGGTCCAATTCAAGAGGGTGATTGCGCGACCTTTTCGGCTGTAAGCGACACCAGATGCAGCACTTATTTGATTTTTACCGCCTTCTTAACAGCCGAATGCTCTACCGTTGAGCTACCGGGGAACCGCGTAACATATTTGTTTTCATTCTAGTACAGCAATCGAAATGATGCCAGTTCAGTCCTTGGTTCCAACTTCGGTCCAACGGCGTGATTTGTCGAACTTCTTTGGTGAAATCCAAAAAATCGGATGACTGATTTTCAAACACTTAGACGTAATGTTCTGCGAGAAATTCACGATCATTCGGCACCACACCGAATGCTCTTTTCCTATGCAAAAATGGAGCAGAGCGCGGCTGAGATATGGGATTCACTTCTGGTGGCTACATGCAAAGAGGGTTGGGCCGGGCCCAATCCACTTGGCTGGAAAAAGCGGTTTCCGTAGAAGTGATCGCAATTAAATTGAGGGGTGGATGGCAATTAGGCGGAGTTAAACGGTGCGGGCGGCAACAAGACGAACAAGAAAAGCAAAGTCAAAAACCCCAGGTACCTCGATCCGATCCCCGACCAGATCGGGGCAGGCGGGGTAAACGAGACCAGCACCTGGGGCACTCGGTGCCAGCCGAGCACACCACATTCGGGGGTCCGCTCGGCGAGCGTTCCTTGCATATGTCAAAGGGGCCTATGCAAACCCTCACGCTGCGGCCTTCCCCGCCTTGACGTGGTGCACGGAAGAGTTCTCCACCGGCAGCGTCTGAATATTCGGGCTTCCCTTCATCAGTGGTGAGAGTTTCGACGCAACTTCCTGGAAAAGGCCATTGTTGTAGTTCTCCACATCCGCAGCAGTCTTCCACA
>QHZC01000433.1 GCA_003224515.1 Acidobacteriota bacterium | reverse complement strand
CCATTTTTCCGACGGCTCGGGAACGGTCTGCAACGCTTCGCGGAACGCATTCGCTGCCGCCTGATAGTTTTTCTGGTAGAAGAACGCCTCGCCCATGCGAAAATTCGCCAGCGGGCGGTTCGGCTGAATCGCAAGCGCCCGCTGGTACTGCATCACCGCATAGTAGAACTGCCCTTGTTCGGCGAGATCTTCGCCCCGTGCAATGGCCGCACGGGCACGCAGCGGAGTGCTCCCTTTCAAGATGACATTGTTGGGATCGACTTTGATTCCACCCGGTTTCGGCCGTCCAAACGTTTCGACCGTGAAGCCCGATTCCGTCCCGATCACGTCGATGGTTTTCTGCTCCGGATTTCCTTCCGTATCGATGCGTAAATCCACCGGCATGCGAAACGTGTCCAAAGGCTGCTTGATCTTGCCAACGACGCGAAATCCTTTCGGTGTGCGGTATACGACGTATTCCAGCGAAAACTCCGGCACGCCCGTTGAATTCAGCCACTGCGCAAAAAAGCCGCGCAAGTTCGGCGCTTCTTGCGGCGACTTCGCCGCGGCCTGCGCGCGGCGCTCCGCGATGTTTTCAAAATCCTCGATCCGCGCGCTCTTCTCCGCAAATTGAAAGTAGAAGTCGCGCAGGGCGGACTTGAACGCCACGTCGCCCATTTGCGCCCGCAACATGTGAAAGAGCATCGCACCCTTGTTCATCACCACGGAACGGTAGTCGGGGGAGTAAGGAGCCAGCCGTGCGGCTTGCGCGACGGGCGCGGCATCTTCATACATCAGCGCGCCAACCGCGAATTCGTCCACGGCACGGAGTCCCGCTTCTTTGCCCGCGTTTTGCTCCGCGTAGAGCGCTTCGGAATACCGCGCCAGCCCATCGCTGATCCACACGTCGCCCGGCGTTGCCGGCAAAACCTGAATCCCCCACCATTCGGAGGCCACCAGATGGGCAATCGTCCTGTCGCCGCTCTTGGGGTCCCAGATGCGCTGGCTGAGGAGCAAAACTCCAGGAGCCGCGTACTCGCGCAGGGTCCCATCGGGCAGCTGGATCACCGTGAAAGTTGGATCCGGTATGGGTCCAAACATATCTGAAAAAATAATCGCCGAGTGCGCCACGCTCGCCGCAAATTCCTCGGCATTCGCGGACGACGCCCGCGGAGCGTAGACCGCTACGCTGATTCCTTCTGCCTGCTTTGGATTGAGCTGGAGATTGCCCGCTACAAACGTGCCATGCGGCGCTGGATTCTTGCACTCGAAAGTGTAGAGAAGCCGCCCGCCTTCCACGGCGTTTTTGCCGGGCGTAGGTGTCGGAGCGGAGGCTTTGCCGGTTCCGGCGACGGCAAAGATGTCTGGAACGTTCAGCCGGAATGTAGCTGTATAACGGTTTGACGGAAAGTTTGTGAGCGGAAACCACCTTGCCGGGAGCAGCAAGTAAGCGCCATTTTTGCTGATCAACGCGGCGCGCACCCCCGGTACAGGACTGTTCTCTTCATTTACCAGCAATCCCGCATAAGTGTAGGTGAGGGTGACGTGCGCGGCGGTGGCCACGGGCGTGGGCAGCTGCACGACAACGATGAGTGGGTTTTGATTGTCGCGCTCGAAGGTCAGCGGCTTGCCGTCGGCTCCTTTTATTTCTTTCACAATCAGATTCGGGTGTAGCTCGACGCGCACGCTGCTGGAGGCTTCCACGGCTTTGAAATCGATTTTTGCGGTCGCCGAGATCGATTGTCCAATAGCGTCCAACGACGCGGACACGTCATAGTGTTGGGCGAGGAAATTCGCGGGCCGGGGAACCTGGGCCGCGAGCGGCGCGGCAACGCAAGACAGAAAGATCAGCGTAAAGAAGAAAAATGCACCCAAGACTCTTCGGCGAAGGGCCATCGGACCCCTTTCAAATATCTTCAATTCTGCACCAATGTACACCTATAGGATACCAAACCCATCACTTCGCGTTGCTTTTGGCCGCGCTCAGCAGCCTTCGAATCTCATCCGCCGCCCTTTCGACGGCCCCCGGCGGCCCCAGGAGCTGTCGCACTTCTTCCAACCCACGCAGCATTTCTTCCACTTGTCTCTTGCCTGCTTGCGACGGAGAGAGCAGTTTTCCCGCTTCTGCGGCGACCCGCTGGGGCGTGAACTCATGCTGGATCAATTCAGGCACGACCATGCGTCCGGCGATCAGATTTACCATGCTGAAAAACCTGGTTCTCACCAGTGGTTTTGCCAGCCGAGCCGTCAGCGGAGAGAGCCGGTAAACGACAATCATCGGTTTACCAAGCAGCGCCGTCTCCACCGTCGCCGTGCCGCTGGAGACGATCGCCAAGTTCGCGGCTGCTAGCGCGTTGTAAGTGTCTTCCGCAATGAATTTGACTTGCCACTGTTCTGGAAACATGGACTCCATTTTTTCCGAGTCCAGCCCGGGCGCCACGGCGACCACAACGGCAAAACTGCCCGGCAAGGTCCGCCCCATGTCCGCAAGTGCTTCGACCAGTACAGGAACATGATGGGCGATCTCTCCCCGCCGGCTGCCCGGCAGGATCGTTATGATGGGGTCTCCTTCATCCAGACCGTATTTTTTGCAGAAAAATTCCCGTGTCATTGTGGGTTTCACGTTGCCCACGAGCGGGTGGCCGATATATTTGACGGGCACACCGGCATGGGCGTAAAACTTTTCTTCAAAATGGAAAATACAAAGCGCCTCCGCAAACCGCCGCCGCACTAAATTCACGCGCCACGGCCGCCACGCCCAGAATTGCGGGCAAATGTAATAGACGTTGCGAATGCCCCTGGTACGCAGCTTGCGCGCCAGCCGCAGATGAAAACCGGGGAAGTCCGTCAGAATCGCAAGCGGGGGCCGCCGGCGCTCCGCTTCGTCCACGAGCCGACTCATCGCCCGGAACAACGACGGCAAGCGCTTCAGCACCTCGGTGATTCCCACTACGGAAACCTCGGAATAATCCGTTATGATCTCGACGCCCGCCGCGCGCATCTGCGGCCCGCCCATCCCGAAAATCTCCACGTTCAGGCGCTGCTTCAGCGCCGTCGCAAGCCGAGCGGCGTACATGTCTCCGGAAGCTTCGCCGGCGGAGAGAAGGAGCGGTATTGGTGGCATGTCGGTACTGCAGAGGATCAGTCGCTGGCCGGTAACACGGAGGGTTCAGCCGAGCCGTTGGCTTCGATCGGAAGGTGCAGCTCCTGCTCCTTGTATTGCAGCTGGTAAAGCCGATAGTAAATTCCGCGCTCGGCGAGAAGCTCCTGATGCGCGCCTTGTTCGCGCAAGCGCCCTTTGTGAAACACGAGAATGCGGTCCGCGTGCTGAATGGTGCTCAGCCGGTGCGCGATGACCAGTGCCGTTCGCCCGGACAGCAAGCGATTCAGCGCTTCGCGAATCAGGAGCTCCGTCTTTGTGTCCACGCTCGAGGTCGCTTCATCGAGAATCAAAAAGCGCGGATTGTGCGCCAGCGCGCGCGCAAAGTTGATGAGCTGCCTCTGCCCGACCGAAAGCGTTGAGCCGCGCTCATTTACGCTGGCACCCACTCCCTCCGGCAATGAGCGTATGAATTCCCCAAGCCCAATCTCTTCGACCGCCCGCTCTACCGTGGGGCGGTCGATGCCCGGCGTGCCGAGCCGGATGTTCGTTTCAATCGTACCGGTGAATAGAAATGGATCCTGCAGCACGATGCCGAATTGCCGGCGCAAATCCTGCAATTCGATCAGTCGAATGTCCTTGCCGTCCAGGAGAATTTGTCCGCGCTGAACGTCGTAAAAGCGCAACAACAGTGAAATCAGAGTGGTCTTCCCCGCGCCCGTATGTCCCACGATGGCGATGGTCTGCCCGGGCTCCACTCGGAAGGAGACATCGCGCAAGACCCAATCTTCCTCGGCGGGCTCCGCGACGTTGCGGTAGCTGAACCACACGTTGCGGAATTCGATCTCGCCTCGCGGATGGTCGAGCGGAATGGCGTTGGGATCTGATCCGGCCGGCACCGGCTCATCCAGTAATTTGAAGATGCGCTCGGATGCCGCCATCGCGGATTGCAGGATGTTGAATTTCTCACTAAGGTCCTGAATTGGCCGGAAAAATCGTTGCGCAAACATCGTGAACGCGGTAAGAACGCCAAGGGTGAGAGTGCCGGAGAGAATCCGGTTGCCGCCGGACCAATAAATCAGGGCAATGGTGGCGAAGCTGAGAAATTCGACCGCCGGATAGAAGAGTGCGTAAGCGAGAATCGCATCGCGCCAGGCGAGCATATTGTCTCGATTGCG
>QHZC01000430.1:9305-14036 GCA_003224515.1 Acidobacteriota bacterium | reverse complement strand
AGTTTCCTCTTGTGGGGAATAACAGGACCGCCGATGGTGTATCCGAAATTGTTGAACCGAATGCGGCTAACTTGGCCGCCCGAAAAGAAGTTGGACGCATCGAAGTAGTCATTTCTGACGAATTCGTAGGCGCTCCCATGGTATTGCTCTGTGCCGGACTTCATCTGTATGACCATCTGCCCGCCGCCCACGCGCGAATACTCGGGCAAGTAACCCGACGTTACGATGTTTATTTCGCCGATGGCTTCAACACTGGGCGCCGCTGTCGTGGCTCCGTTTCCGCGCGTGCGCGTTGAAGACACGCCCTCAATAATAACGTTGTTGCTGTCTCCTCGGAGCCCGTTCACGTGGGTTGACTCGGTAGCGAAGATGTTCATTCCCTGGTTGCTGTTGAAGGCAAACTCTTGAATCACGCCGGGCTGCAGCCCGAGCAGGCTGGCGTAATTCCGCCCGTTGACAGGTATGTCTTCGATTTGCCTCTCATTCATAACTCGTGAGACTTTTGCTTCTTCCGTCTGCACCGCCAGGGATTCTGCCGACACCTCGACGGTTTGCGTCGTCGTTCCAACCTTTAAAGCGCAGGAAAATTGCACTGAATCGGCGGGATGGAGCGCGACGTCCTTACTGGCGCAGCGCTGGAATCCTTCTTTCTCTACCGCAAGATCGTAGGTCGCGGCCGATAGATCGGTCAGGACATAGCGGCCCACCTCGTTGGTCATGGTCGTTTGACTCACGCCCGTTGCTTTATTCGTGGCCGTGATTTTAGCGTTCGCAATTACAGCTCCCGTCGGATCGGTAATTGTCCCCGTTATTGTTCCTAAAGTGGAGGTTTGCCCGTATCCCGGAACTGCCAGCAGCATCAATGCTAGAGCCCAGAGCAGCGACTCCCGTAACTTCTCGAGTTTGCTTTTCATCATCCCTCCCGCCTTGGCCAAGATGATCTGGTTTCCCACCGCAAAGAGGTGGTCGTGCGGCCGTCCGTTGAAAGAAAAGCCCTGGTGCCTTTTTTCTGCCATGTGGCTCACGCCTAGTGGTGTCGGCCAATCCGCAAAGGCCCGGAAATGCGGCAGAATCTAGGTCGTCCTCTTGAGTTCGTCTGTCCGCAGACTTTACACCTCAACCGTGGCAGGAGTAAAATCCACGCTTGCGGTTTGAGACACGCATCCGTGCCACACCCCTAGCAGCGCATGGAGTCGCCTATACGCTAGGGAACAGTCACAAGTAGTGATCTAAAGATGAAATTTTTCTGAAGTTGTGAACAAACCGCAGGGCCGGAAGGCATGCGCCTCCCCACTGACAAACCCATATATGATTTTGCAGATGTAAGGATAGACACGCTTCGGGGTTGCCTCTTCCGAAAAGGCAAAGAGCAATACCTGCGCCAGCAAGCCTTTGGGGTCCTCCGCTTCCTTCTCGAAAACCGGCGCCGCTTGGTGACCAAAGAGGACTTGATGGAGAGGATCTGGCATGGCACAGCAGTCACAGACAACGCCCTTGTCCAGTGCATTGTGGACATCCGAAAAGCGCTGGGAGACGACTCCCATCATCCGCGGTTCGTCAAAACCATCCCAAAAGTTGGCTACCGCTTCATCGGCCAGGTCGAAGAACACTGGGAGAATCTATCCGTCTCAGGGCCTGCAGAACAGACCCCCTTGGTTCAGGCAGGATCTGCGGAGGACTCGAAGACTTATGGTTCTCCGCATGGTTTGGAAGCGGATTCTTCCCGCCACAATGCAACCCGATCTCGCCGCAGGCTGGGCGCGTTTCTTGCTCTTGCCAGCATCGCAGCGGCGACTGTCTTCTGGCTCACGTCCCACCAATTCAACTTGCCGCGTGCAGAAATCACACTCCCACATTTGCCGGGCAAAAAAACCATTGCTGTCATGTACTTTGAGAATGCGGCCGCACGGCCCGACTTCGACTGGATGTGCGCGGGCCTGGCGGACATGTTTATCACTGATCTCGCAAGGTCCAGTAACCTTACGGTGCTCAGCCGCCAGCAGCTGCATGAGCTGCTGGAACGCACTCGCCATAGGCCAAGCGCCAAGATCCGTCTCGACGAAGCCTTGGAAATTGCCCAGAGGAGTCACGCCGAAGAGGTTGTTCTCGGCCATTTTGCGGCGCTCGGCGATGAAGTCCGCATTGATGTGCAGGTTCACGAGGCTGGGAGCGGTCAGCTCATCGCTGCCGACCGCCTAGTCGTCAGCCGACCTGCCGACATTCTCACGCAGGTCGATCTTCTGGCACTGAGGCTCGCTACCCACCTCGGCGCCGCCCCTCTTGATTCGGACAAGATGACGAGTCTTTCGGAAACCATGACCGACAATCTGGAGGCTTACCGCTATTACTCCCTAGGCGTCGAAAAGGCACAGGCGTTCTAAAACACCCAGGCGATTCGCCTGTTGCAGAAAGCCATCCGGCTTGACCCGAAATTTGCCATGGCCTACGCGCGAATAGGTTACGCCTATGCAGTGACTGACTTTGTGCCGCAAAATGGCACGCCCTACCTGGAAAAAGCCTTTCAGCTGTCGGATCGCTTGACGGAGAAGGACAAACTTTACCTTACCAGTTGGTACGCCATTGCGCGCGGCGATTACCACGCTGCGATCGCGACACTGCGGCAAATTATCGCCCAATATCCTTTGGAGACGGAGGCATACTGGCGGCTCGGCCGTCTTCTGCATGGCGAAGAACAGCCCGAAGAAGCCGTTCACGTGCTGCAGCAAGGATTGGCTGTCGATCCGGATGCCAAAGATCTCTACAATGGTCTCGGCGTGAATTATCTCGCCCTCGGTCGTTACGACGAGGCCATACGGGCCCACCGGCATTACGTCGAACTCGCCCCACTGGAGCCCAACGCCCACGACAGCCTCGGCATGTCTTACCAGAGGTGCGGTCGCTACGACCAAGCTATCGAAGAATACGCTGGAGCTGTGGCGCTCGATGCCGAATTCGAACCGGCCATCATTCACCTTGGCGACGCCTACTTCCATCAGGGCCGCTATCGCGAGGCCATCCACCAATATCAGCGTTACATCGAAGTGACACGTTCTGATGTCGCGCACGCGCTCGGTTACAGCAATATCGGGCATGTTTATTTGAGTAAAGGAAATCTTCCGCGAGCCGAGTGGGCCGCGCAGAATGAAGTGAAGTATGCGCCCGGCTCCGTCTGGAATTCACTGCTGATTGCCATGCAACGGAACGATGCTGGTAAAGTCGCAAAATTGAAGCGAAAGCTCTTCCAGCAATGGCCCTATTCGGAACGTGGGGCCAGAACTGATCAGAGAACTCAGGACTACTTCCGCGGCTATCTCGAGCTTGAAAGCCGCCATTCAGCATTTCAAAGAGGCGTTGCACCACCTGCCCCCCACATCGGGCATCGAGCTGCATGAAGATTGCCTTAGGAACGCATATCTGAAACTCGGTCGACTGGACGAAGCCATCGGCGAATACGATCGAATCCTTCGGGTCAATCCTAATTACCCCCTCCTTTATTTCCATCTCGCACAAGCCTACGAGCAAAAAGGCGAGCGCGATCAGGCGCGCTCGTTCTACGAACGCTTCCTTCGAGACTGGAAAGCGCCAGATCAGGACATCCCTGAAGTCAGAGAGGCTAGCAAGGCCCTTTCGCGACTGGCGAGCTGAACCCGGACCGCTGGTTGCATCCATTCAGAGAGGAAGCGCGCCGGTAATGCCTTCGAGCATCCGCTTACAGTATATTAATAGTAAGTAAATAGTTGGGAAATGGATTTGAACCACGGGCCTCCCGGTCCCGAACCAGGCATCAGAATCCCATAAACGCTTTATATGGCGTCCCTTGCGGGACAAGAACCATGATCCCCCTCTTAGTTGTACCTAACTTGTACCTAGCCCAAAAAGGCCCTTCAGAAACTTGCCAGGCAGGACATCGAATCCGCGGGTCACAATCCTGTTGGCCACGATCTAACCATTGAGATTACCGTATCCAGCATCCCTCCTTAGCGGCGGGGCATGTTTCTCAACTCCGGCGCAATCTCGTAGGCCTTCTCGAATTCCGCGCGGGACGCCTCCTCCTTCCCTTCCTGATGGAGGGCCAAGGCCAGATTGTAGTGCGCCTCCGCATAACGCGGTTTGAGGCGCACAGCCTCGAGAAACTCCGTCTGCGCCGTGCGGACGTCGCCCGCTTGCAACAGCACTAACCCGAGATTGTTGTGAGCTTCCGCGAAATTCGGATCGCGGCGCACGAGTTCAAGGAAGACATTGCCGTCCCCGGCAGTATCGTTGTCCCGGCTAAGGACCAATCCTAATTGGATCCGGGCGTCATTGTACTTGGGATCGAGACTGATGGCTTCATTCAGCTCGCGAGCGGCTTCGTCCAGACGCCCCGATTGTGCCAGAGCGAGGCCAAGGTTGTAATGCGCCTCTGCCAGATCAGGATCGGACATCACCGCCCGGCGGAACTCCTCGAGCGCGCGTTTGCTATCGTTCTGGCGCCAATAGAGCAGTCCGAGGCTCGAATGGGCCTGCGCATAGTCCGGTTTCAGCTCGAGCGCTTTCTCGTAGGCCGCCAGGGCACGTGCAGCGTCTTGTTTGCGCTCCCACGTTACACCCAGAAAATAATGGCCGGTCGGCAGCTCGGGACTTTGCTCGATGGACTTCTGAAAGAGCGCAAGCGCATCGTCGAGCTTCTGCTGCTTCAGCGCTTCCACGCCCTGGAGCGTAAGATATTTTGATTGCGCCAGGCGCGCCCGG
>QHZC01000430.1:5565-9236 GCA_003224515.1 Acidobacteriota bacterium | reverse complement strand
CCGTGTTGCCTCCGGCTTTGAGCTCCATGCCGAAATTACATTGCGCCTCGGGATCTTTGGGGTCGATTTCGACAGCTTCGCGGAACTGGGCGAGGGCTCCAGGGTGATCGCCCTGGCGGCGTAGTGTCACTCCCAAAAGCGAGTGTGCCGATGCATACCGGGGATTAAGACGGAGGGCGCGGCGAAACTCGGCCGCGGCCGAGGCCAGATTGCCGAGCTGTCCTTCGGCAAGCCCTAGCTCGAAATGCATCTCCGCAGAGGGCTTCGACTGTAGCGCCCGCTGTAACTCGCGCTCAGCGGCTGAAGGATCGTTTTGCTGCAAATAAATGCGTGCCAGGAGGCGATGTGCCCCGGCGTTATCTGGATCGAGACCTACCGCCGTGCGCAGTTCCTTGAGCGCGGCGGCCGCATCGTTCAGATCGTACCAGGTCGCGCCTAACCCGTAGTGCGCGTCCGCCCACTTCGGTTTGAGCAGCAAGGTCGCCTCGAACTCTTCCGCGGCCTGCTTTGCGTCGCCCTTATATTTCAGTGTCAGCGCCAAATTGTAATGTGTGTCCGGGTCGTTGGGTTCGAGCTCCAGCGCTTTGCGGTAACTCGTAATGGCCTGGTCCCAAGATTTGGCGTGAGAAAGTTCGAGGGCCTGTTGACGATAACTCTCGGCAGTCTGCGCAAGAGAGGGCGCCGAGAACATGAAACCCAGCACCAGCAGAACCACCATTAGCCTGCACCATACCAGAAATTGCGGAAATTGGTTCATCCAGGCGCAAGCAAACCGGGTAGAATAGCCACTCTCGCTCGTCCTACCTGACGACCGCACATTACCAGTAGAACTTCGCGCTGACCTGCCCGATTCGCGGATCGCGCGCGCTGGTCACCACTCCGAACGTGGTGCTGCAGTTCGGGTTCGTGATTACCAAACAGCTTAGAGTGCCGCCCGGATTATCGAACTGGGCATGGTTAAAGATATTAAAAAATTCGGCGCGCAACTCGAACGCTATTGACTCCCTGATGGTGGTTCTCTTCATCACGCCGAGATCGGTGTTGTTGATTCCCGGACCGTGGAAGAACTGGCGATTTGCATTGCCGAACCGTCCCACTTGACCAGGAGCAAACGCGTCCGGCAGGAAGTAGGTATTCGCGCCATTGGGGCCCGGCTTACGCGGATTCTGGATCATGACCTTCCCTACGAGATCGGGTACATCGGTGTTCCCGCTTCCAACGAGAGAATAATCTCCGCTCTCCCTGATCCCCACGGGCAAGCCGGTTGCGAAGCGCGTGATGCCGGTGAAGTTCCACCCTTGCGTCAGGCGCTTCGAAAGGCTGCCGAATGCTCGATCGAAGGGAATCGCCCAATTATAGCTGGCCACGAAATTGTGGGTGAGGTCGAAGGCCGAAAGCGACCGGCTAAGTCGGTTGTCGGAGAAGTTGACCCACTGGCCAAATCCGGAGGAATCATCAATCGCCTTCGAGAATGTATATGCCGCCAGGAAAGTCAAATCCGCAGCCTTACGCTCCAACGTGATCTGTCCCGCGTTGTAGTTCGAATTGGCGATGTTCGCCGTGATGCTGTTGTTCTGGCTGAAGTTGGGCCCGAGCCGGTCACGCGTGCCGAAGACCTGCGTGCCATCGGGCAGAGTGTAGGTCTGGTTCTCCCCGTTGCGCCCACAAGTTGGCGTGGCGCTCCTCTGATTGAGTTGGAGACAAAGCGCTGCGTTCCCGGGATTGGCATCGTATTGGGAAATCAACTTATGGCCCTGCGTGCCTACATACGCCAGAGTCAGCACGGTCGACTTAGACAGCTCTCGCTGAATGGACAAATTGTAGTGTTCCGCATAGGGCAGCCTGTTATGGATGTCGTACCCAGGGGAATACGAGATCGGTAGATAGATGGAATAATCGAGGGTCTTATTCGCGGCGCTGCCGGGAGTCGGTAAGGTAAATGGAAACCGCTGGGTCTGCGAACTTCCGTCGGAACGCGTCTGATAAGGCAGGTCGAACATGGTCGGGTTCGGCGACACCCAATACAGTCCGAAGGGCGCGTCGCCGACCTCGTAAAATAGGTTCAGGTCCTCGATAGAGGTATAGTAAATGCCAAAAGATGCTCGGATACTGGTCTTGCCAGTGGCACCAAAGATCTTGCCCAACGCTCCATCGGTAAAGCCGGGTGAATAAGCTAGGCCGAGGCGTGGAGCGAAGTTGTTATACCGTGTCGGAGCGAGCGTGCTGGGAATCCCGGGATCTCCTGGAACAACCCAGCCCAAAGGTGCAGTCGGGAACTGCGTGGATTGCAGACCGGGCACGATGGTCTCAATCTTGCCCTGTGTGTCATACCAGGGCATGCTCACCTCCCAGCGCAAGCCGAGGTTTAACGTGAGGTCCGGCCTTAACTTGTAGGTGTCCTCGGCGTACGCGCCCCCATAGCGCGTGCGGGAATCCAGGAACTGCTGGCTGCACTGGTTAAATGCGATCGGAGCGCCAAGCAGGAAGTCCGCGAAATCCGTGCCGGTCTCACTGCCATCGAAATTAAAGTCTCCGTTCGGAGCGCAGGTGTTGCGCTCATTGATTTGCAGGTAACGGAATTCGCCGCCAAACTTGAGCGTGTGAGCACCGACTACCTTCGAAAACCCGTCGGAAGCGTGCCATGTGTTGTTCGGTTGAAACGTAGTAAGGTTGGGCACACCGACAGTGAAGTTGTTGAAGTGTTCGGTCGGCACGGTCTCTGGAAATCCCGGCGGTCCTGATGGAATAATACCCAGGGTTCCTGCGCCGGTTACAAAACCGAGATCGGAAAGTTTTGCGAAGTCGCCGCTGGGCTTGTTTGTAACTGTAGCAGTACGGAAGAAACTCAGGCGGAACTGATTCACAGCGGTCGGGCCAAACGTCTTAGTGTTGCTCACCACTACCTGTTGAGCGCGGGACGGGGTAACGCTGGCGCCGCCTGGCACAGGGTTTGTGTTGGTGGTATTCAGAGCGCTTAGTACGTTCGAGTCGTCGAAGTGATAATAAAATGACCAGATGCCGGTCTTCTGGTTGATAAAGTCGACCCGTTGCCGAACCTTGTCATCCCGCGCCGTGTTCTTCTGGCTGGCGTCCGCGAAAATGCCGTTAGCCGGATCGATATTGGGCAATGGAATAAATGGCAGTATTCCGACGGCTGGGTTCGCAAATGCGCTCTTTGGGATCACGCCGCCGGGAAACACGCACTGGGTGGTGTCGGTGCAGGGTTGAATCGTGGTTCCGGTCTGGACGGCGCCATAAGATTCGCCATCGCTAACTGGGTAGCCCAGCCGATTCGAAAGCGTCTGCGCCCAATAAGCTCCCTTCACGGTCAGTGCTTGGCCATTGGCATCAAGAAAGGCACCCGTGCCGAAGACACCGTTCCGTTGGTCAGCAGTAGGGACCGTAATTCGGCCTGTACTGGCGCCTTGGACCTGGCGCGTGCCCTGATAGTCCGTGAACCAGAAAAGCTTGTTCTTCCAGAACGGCCCGCCGATGGCATAGCCGAACTGATTACGCCGCAATTCCGCCTTGGTGGGGTCGAAGAAATTGCGGGCGTCGAATTTGTCGTTGCGCAAGAACTCGAACACGTCTCCGTGAAAGCCATTTGTGCCGGACTTGGTAATCGCGTTCATTACCGCGCCGCTGAATTTTCCGTATTCGGCATCAAAGGT
>QHZC01000430.1:0-5328 GCA_003224515.1 Acidobacteriota bacterium | reverse complement strand
AACGGCAGCGCGAGCATTTTCTTGGAGTCGATTACGTCACCCAATTGCGTGCTCTCGGTTTCCACTTGCACAGTGCTGGCAACAACATTAACCTCCTGTTGTACGCTGCCAACTTCGAGTGTTATGTCGATGTGCAATTGGTCGTTTACCTTCACTTCGATATCCGTCGCATTGTACTGTCGGAATCCGGCCCCGGTCGCGGTGAGCTTATAGGTTCCGGCAGGCAGAGCCAGTATCCGGTAGGAACCGTCTGCAGCCGGAGTGGTTTCCTGCTTGAAATTGGTTTGCACATTCGTGGCTATAATGCGTGCGCCAGCAACCACAGCTTGCGTGCGGTCGTGCACCACACCCAGAATCGATCCGGTTACGTCCGCGCGAAGCACACTCGGGCTAAAAATTATTGCTAGAACCAGAAGAAGAGTTGACGCTACACGGCTATTGCGATTTTGCATCGGAGACCCCCCCCAATGCCGGTAGCATGTCACAAAACTCTTGTGGCAATCAAGATGGTCATGTATTCGGCGGCCTTCAGGGTGGGTGTAAATCTCGCTCGTTGCGATGCTGGAACTAGCCGCGCTGTTTCCTCCCCCATCGATCGGTGTGCGTACTCCCGTGCGGCCCCCTGCCATTTCCCTCCGTTAATCCGATTTAAGTGGATGAGCTTCGATTCCCGGAACGCTCTTGGAATGCGCCCGGAAATCTTGGCGCTTTACTGGCAGGAGGCAACCGTCGCCGGCGGCTTGACATGGAAGCAAATAGAAAGTAAAAGAAAGGAAGCGAAAGCGCTGGAATCTGTCCACCGCGCCGTTTCTACCTGCGTGCGCTACAAGGGGTGTGGCATGTCTTTCATTCACGGGAAGTCTTTAGTGCTCGGTGCAGCCCTTTTCTATCTTTGTGCGGCAGTTTCGCCATCGCTTCGCGCCCAGTCCTCCTACGCGTCGCAGCTCACCGGCGTGGTCACGGATTCCTCCGGCGCGGTAGTTCCCGGCGCAAAAGTCATCATTACGGATGAGGCCACCAATGTCTCCGTAACCGTGACCACGAATGGCAACGGCGTGTATGTGCTGACCAATTTGCGGCCTGGCACTTATACCATTCGCGCCGAAGCACCAAATCTCGCTCCCGAGGAACACCAGGGGGTAGTCCTGGCCGTGAGCCAGCAAGCTACCCTGAACTTCGCGCTCTCGCCGGGCACGATTACGACCAGTGTCACCGTCAACGACGAGGCTCCGCTGCTGGACACCGGGAACGCCTCGCTCGGCACCGATGTAACCAACGACTACGTCCGCGATATCCCATTAATCAATCGTAGCTTTTTTGGCCTGGTATTTCTCGCCGGCGGCGTCACGGAAACTGCTGGTCAGGGAACACAAGATTCCTATCCTCAGGGAACCAACTTCGTTTCAAACGGGCAGCGCAACGCCACGGCGGAAGTGCGAGTTGACGGGGCACTCACCAGTGCTCCCGAACAGGGCGAAGGCGCAACGACTAACACTTATTACACACCTTCTGTGGAAATCGTTCAGGAGTTCAAAGTCGAGAATAATAGTTTTTCCGCCGAATACGGCAGTAACGGCGGCACCGTCGTTAACATCGTTCTGAAAGAAGGCGGTAACAAGTTTCATGGGAGCGGTTGGTGGTTTGGCCAGCGTTCGGCGCTGGATGCGAACGAATTTTTCAGAAATGCTCAAGGAATCCCAAATCCGGACCACGCGCGCGATCAGTACGGCTTTTCCTTCGGCGGACCCATCAAAAAGGGAAAGACATTCTTCTTCGTGGATTTCGAAAAGACTCGGGAGAGCAACCCGGTCGACGTCAACGCCTTCGTCCCCACGGCGCTCGAACGCGCCGGAGACTTCCGCAACTCTCTTCAGCACATTTTCAACCCGTTTAATGTCGATTCCAGCGGTAATCGCTCGGACTTCGCGATCCCGAATGTCATTGATGCAAACCTCATCAGCCAAAACCCCATCGGCCAAAAAATCATCAATATGTATCCGCAGCCCACTGATCCAAATGCGGCCCCGGGTGATTTCAATTTTCACACGGCGTTCGTGCCTCAATCCAACGCCCGGCAATACGACATAAAGGTGGACCACCACTTTTCGGACAAGAACCGCATTTCAGCGCGCTACAGCAATCATCATGATACGTTTGCCGCACCCACGATCTTTGGAGACGGTGACTTCAACGACGGCTTCACCAGCAGCACTGATGTGCACAACGCCGCGATCGAAGTGAATTCGAGTCCCCTTGCGACCACCGTATGGACAAACCGCATCGCCGTCGATCGGGCCGTTGCTCCCGTCAATGAGAATTATCCCAGCGTCGCCAGTGTCTTCGACCAACCGGGTGATCAGATCCTATCTCAGGCAAATGGCCTGAGCCGCTTCCCCACGATCCAAATGGACAACAACGCCACTTCGCTGTTCAACCAGTGCTGCACAGATACCGGCTTTGCTCACACCCTGGTTACCTACAGCTCCTCGCTGTCCTGGGTAAAGCGGCGGCAGATATGGAAGTTCGGCGGCGAGCAGCGCCTCTTTTATAACAATTTTTACCAACCGCAAAATCCCACGGGGCTTTTTCATTTTTCACAAGGTATCACGGCAAGTATGGTGAATCCGCCAACTCCAAATCCGCTCGAAGGTAATTCATTTGCTAGTCTTCTCTTGGGCTATGGGGACCCTGGCTCATCAGGCCTCACGATTGCTCACTCGGTCGCCAATAAATCCAAGGAAACCGCTTTCTATTTTGAGGACGACTGGAAGGTAACATCAAAACTAACCGTGAATCTGGGTCTGCGCTACGAATGGAGCACGCCGTACAACGAACGGCACAACCAGATTCAATTCAGTGATTTCTCTGGTGACAGCGGCATTGCCGTGCCCATCGCCATTCCAGGCCTGGTAAATACGCCCGGGAATCTACTGGGTACTACCGTCTTTGCGGGCGCTGGACACCGCAATGTGCCGGTAGACCGCAACAATTGGGCGCCGCGTTTGGGCTTTGCGTATGCCTTGGACTCCAAAACGGTGATCCGCGGGGGAACCGGCGTTTACTACGGCCTGAACGTGGCTACGAATTTTCAATTTACGGGCACGGCCTTCGGCAATTCCGCCCCAATTCTCTTTACCAAAGATGATTTTCAGACGCCATTTGCTACCCTCGCGAATCCTTTTCCCTCCGGATTTGCTCAACCACAAGGACAAAAGTATGGTCCCTTGGCCCTGTGGGGAGCCTCTAACAACAATAGTCTAGACACTGCGCCGGCTCGCAATGCGGAAATCTACCAGTGGAACTTGGGAGTACAGCGATTGTTCCCGGGGCAAATTGTAATTGGCGCGGACTATTCCGCCAGCCGGAGCACGCATCTACCTTTCAGTTCCTTTTCCGGCACTTCCAATCGCAACTTTCTACCCTCTTCCATCCGCGATCAAATCGTCAACGGCAATCTGCCAATCTGCAATGGGCTCGGGCCCAGCGATTGTCTCGCACAGCAGGTGCCGAACCCCTTCCAGCCATTGTTCATCGCCGGGCCGAGCCAGAAGTTCAACGAACCCAGTTCCATTTACAATGATGACGCCATCCCGCTCGTCAATCTGCTGCGCCCTTTTCCCCAATTTGATGGCGCCTTCAGCGGACTAACCCTGCTAGCCGCGAGCTCAATTTACAATTCGCTCCAGGTTCGTTTCCAAAAACGTGCCAGCCACTACATCAGCTTCGAAGGGAACTATACATTTTCCAAGGCCATTGACAATTCCTCGGCCGGAGCGAATTCCTTTATCACCGCAAGCCTAAGTTCGGGCGTTCCTCAGGAATTGGACAACCTCAAAGCCGAACGTTCCGTCAGCGCGAACGATGCCACTCACCGCATGGTCCTCGCGACCATCGCTGACCTGCCTGTCGGCCGCAATCGCTGGATTGGCAGGGACATGAATCGCATACTAGACGCGGTGGTGGGGGGATGGTCCGCTTCCGCCATTCTAACGTTCCAGACGGGAACACCAATCAGTCTGGTATCAGGCGGGAATCTGGAAGGCGGCACCCAACGTCCTGACGTGATCTGTCCTCAGGTGTCTTCCGGAATCAGTTATCACGCTGCAGCATCAACCGGCGAATCCATCTTCAATATCAACTGCATAGTGAGCCCCGGTGATCAGGTGCCCGGAAATGCTCCTCGTTACTTTTCAAATCTTCGCAGCGATGGAGTACACAATACGGACCTTTCCCTTAGCAAGGAGTTTGTGATCCGCGAAGGAATGAAGCTACAGATTCGCGGCGAATTCTTTAACTTCACGAATACCCCCAGGTTCGCGATTCCCAGCACCACGCTTACCGATTCACAGTTTGGTTTGGTTACGAGCACGCTGGGTCAGCCGCGGCAAGTACAGTTTGGCGTGCGTTTCGAATTCTAGGCTCGTCCATGGACTATGCGCGGATCTCATTTCTGGGGTGTCTGTTGCTGCTCGGCGGGGCCGCGCAGAGCGATGAATCCGAGCAGAATTGGACGCACCACGTGCGTATCGGCGCCTATGGTTTGCGCTCGGACAATGCCGAAGCCATTGTCCGCAACGCACAAGCGAGCCACGTTTTCGGCATCGAGGTGGACAATGACATTCCCGGGCGTTATGAAAGCTTTCTCGATCCTACCCAAAAACTGAAGGACCTCCGCGCAGCTGCGGAGGCCGCTCATCGCGTGGGCAACAAAGCCTTCGTGTACATCGCAGGCACGGAGTGCATCACCGCCAACGCTGAAAAATCGCGGCATTCGCTGTCAAAAGACCATCCCGGCTGGCTGCAACGCAATATCAAGGGTGAGCCGGCCGTTTTCGGTCCTGGCGCGGCTTTCTGGATCAGACCGGGTGATGAAGATGTTTGGGTCAGTCCGTTGGCGACGGAGTGGCGGAAACTTTATATGGAGAGAGTCCGTCAGATCGCCGCGACAGGAATCGACGGGATTTACGTGGACATCCCCTACTGGATGACGCATTTCGACGGCTGGGAAAACACTTGGGCGAGCTTCGATGACTACACTGTGGCAGCCTTCAAAAAAAGCACGGGCTTGGATGCCCATCACGATCTCAAACTTGGCGATTTTTCCGACGCGAAATTTCGCAGATGGGTCGATTTTCGAATCGACACGCTCACGGACTTCGTGCGCGAAATTCGTGACTCTGCACGTGCCGTCAGTCCGGCCATTATGTTGATTCCGGAGATCTATCCTGGGATTGAAGAGGAAGCCGTGCGCGTCGGCGCGGATGTCTATCAAATGTATGGCGTGGTGGACGCCATCGCGCACGAGTATGAATTCGGTGCCGGCGACCA
>QHZC01000432.1:5789-7806 GCA_003224515.1 Acidobacteriota bacterium | reverse complement strand
ATCTCAACGTGTACCCTTTGCGTCACGAAATGTGCGTACAATCGTAGCGACCGCAAGAGTCGCCACGCATTTTTCGCCTAAACTCCCATGACCACCCCCATCGGCCTAATCGGCGGCGGCAACATCACGGAAACCCACGCCCGCGCCGCTCGCGCTATCCCCGGCGTCGAAATCTCCGCCATCCACGGACCCAACACGGAAAAAATCACCCGCCTCTCCCGCGACTACGGCGGCACTCCGTATCAGGACTTCGATGGCTTCCTAAATCATGGACCTATGGATCTCGTCATCATCGGCAGTCCTTCCGGCCTCCACGCCGCGCAGGGCATGGTCGCAGCTCGTCGCGGCCTCCACGTGCTCACCGAAAAACCAATCGAAATCAACACCGCCCGCGCCGACGCTCTCATCGCAGCGGCAAAACAATCCAATGTCCACCTCGGCGTCATTTTTCAGGACCGCATCAAGCCCCATATCCGCCAGCTCAAAACGTGGCTCGATCAAGGATTCCTCGGCAAGCCCCTCTTCGTCGATGCCCGCGTGAAGTGGTATCGCCCTCCCGAGTACTACGCCAACTCCCGCTGGCGCGGCACTCTCGCGCTCGACGGCGGCGGCGCCTTGATCAATCAAGGCGTCCACACCATCGATTTGCTCCTTTGGCTCCTCGGTGACGTCGTTCGCGTGCAGGCTCGCACCGCGACCCTTCTTCATAAGATCGAAGCCGAAGACACCGCCGCTGCCATCCTCGAATTCTCCAGCGGCGCTCTCGGTATTTTCCACGCTACCACCGCCGCCTATCCCGGCTACCCTCGCCGCGTCGAAATCTCCGGTGCCGAAGGCACCGTCATTCTCGAACACGACCGTATCGTCGCCGCCAATCTTCGTAACTCCCCAGCCGTGGCTCTGGATTCCGCCGCTCTCGACGAAAACCAAAGCGCCTCCTCTGCAGCCGTCACCGATTTCCGCGGCCATCAAGCCGTGCTTGAAGATTTTCTCCAAGCCATCCGGCAGAACCGCGCCCCCCTGTGCGACGGCCTCGAAGGCCGCCGCAGCATCGCCCTTATCGAATCCATCTACCGTGCCGCCAAAACTCCCGACAAGACTGCGGCTGTGTGACCGGAAAATCTTGCAAACATTTGCCCAAATTCAGAGGATTCGTGTAGAGTTCGCTGCATCTAGCGTGATCCGCGAGGTGTAATAATGGCCACTATTCTCGCGACTTCTGAAAAAGGCGTTTTGCCGCCAACCCTTACCCCTGAACCCCAGCCTGCAACAAAACGCTATCTGGCGCTGGACGCGTATCGCGGGTTCATCATGCTGATCCTAGCTGCGGAGGGATTTGGGTTCTCCGCTCTAAAGGGTGATCCCACTTGGGGCCGAGTCGCGAGCTGGTTCCAGCATGTGCCCTGGGAAGGCGGTGTGTTCTGGGACATGATTCAGCCCGCTTTCATGTTTATGGTCGGCGCGGCCATGCCCTTCGCCCTGACCCGTCGCACGGAACTGGGCGCCACACCTCGAGGAAATTTTCGTCACGTGCTGACGCGTTCCATTCGCCTGATCATCTTGAGTCAGATGCTCATCTGGATTTCCGCCGGCCAGATCAAGCCGCAGTTGATCAACGTTCTTTCGCAAATTGCCTTCACCTATTTCCTTACCTATCTCATCATGCGTTGGCCGTGGCGATACCAGGCCCTCGCGGCTTTTCTGCTGCTCGCGGGATGGACGGCATTGCTCTTCGCTTTCCCTGGTCCTGATGGTCCGTTCTCTCACCGGAATCACATTGGGCTTCGAGTCGACCGCGCCATCTTTCGTTACGATTACGACCCGGCGTACTCCACGCTGAACTTCCTCACCAGCACGGTGTGGACTTTGGCGGGCGCTTGGGTGGGCCGGTTGCTTATGAGCAACAAATCGCATCGAGAGAATCTGATCAAACTGGCGGCAGGAATGGCACTCTCCTTCGCGCTGGCCTTCGCTTTACACCCGTGGATCCCCTTCATCAAACAGGTCGGCACGGCGT